>JAMJFV010000135.1 GCA_023544495.1 ANME-2 cluster archaeon | reverse complement strand
GTGAATATGCCGATATACAGGAAGGTGATGAGCATAAAAGGGTCTCCCTGGATCTTCCATAAGTGGATAATTTTACACCGCCATTGACACTAACATTTCATCTTTTTAAACTTACCATCAAATTGGTAAAAACCCTCGGGGTATGTCTGAAAAATAATGAAATCCAGCCCCCATCCCTTCTTCAACTCTCATGCTGCCCCTTAGTCTTCACTTTACAGGGTGACCCACTCGAATTGCTCCCGTGGTGAGGGGTGCTGGCAGGCGCTTTTCGATTGATCTGGCGGTCCTGGTGTGTGGCCGTGTATAGCTGTCCCTGGCACCAATGCCCGAAAGGGCAGCAAGGTGGCAGCCAACCGTGTGGATTTTTGTGACTATGGAAAGCCAACTAATCCCCACCCAGCGACCTGGCGAACCGGATACTATCACACACTTCTCCCTCAAAATTAACAATAACCACCTCCACCCTTCCCCCCTCCACCCTCACCTCAGCAGCACTCGGCTCGGACTGTCTGGGCGAGGTTGGACTGCCCGGGCACAGCAAGGTGATATCCCCGCTTTTGTGTATCTGTGGTCTGTGGATATGCCCGAAAATAAGCAGGTCAACCTCCAGTTCCCTGGCGAGGTAACCCAGTCCTGTCATGTCAGTAACAGAAAGCTGGCCCTGATGGGTTACACCTATCCTGATGTCTTCGGCCTCAAAAGTAGTGTGCCTGGGTAATACATGCCTGAGTTCAGGTGGGTCCATATTGCCAGCCACGCCCACCAGGCGGTTGATATCCCGCAGTTCATCATAACATTGCATGGACACGAAATCTCCGGCATGGACGATCATGTCAGAAGAGGCCAGCATATCCAGCAGGGGTGCCGGCAGCATCTCTATCGGCTGGCCTGGTTTCAAGTGGGTGTCAGATATGACTGCGATCTTCATGGGGGATAATTGGAGTGTAGCGGGATAATATTTTCGCGAAAGGGCTAAAAGGTATCATCCCAAAAGATTTAATTAGATACGCAAACATTGTTAAATTGATGGAAAGCAGGAAAAAAAGGAGTACACTACACAATGGCAGCATCCAGTGAGTCAATAATAGAGATACGGTCCGTATCTAAGAACTATGGGGATTTCATGGCATTGCATGATATTTCCCTGGATATTGAAAAGGGAACTATATTTGGACTGCTTGGACCAAACGGGGCTGGCAAATCAACCCTGATAAAGATACTATCATGCCAGACCCGCCCTTCATCTGGTTCTGTCTATATTTCAGGTCTTGATGTGGTATCTGATAAAAAAGACGTGCTCTCTATTATTGGTATGGTACCCCAGGAAAACAGTTTTTATGACGAGCTCACGGTGACAGAGAATATTATGTATTTCGGTTCACTGTATGGCGTTGCGGTCATTGACAGAAAAAAGAGGAGCCACCGCGTGCTTGAGCTGCTCCAACTTACCGAGAAGAAAGACAGCCGTGCCAGCACCCTGTCCGGTGGCATGAAGACCAGACTGAACATTGCCTGTGCGCTGATACACAAACCGGAAGTGCTCATACTGGACGAGCCCAGTGTAGGGCTGGACCCGGTTTCCAGGAAGGCACTCTGGGATACCATAAGGGAAGTGAACAGTGAAGGTACCACTATACTCATAACCACGCATTATATGGAAGAAGCCGACCTGCTAAGCGACAGGATACTGATAATGCACAGGGGCAATATCGTGGCGGAAGGGACACCGGAAGACCTGAAGAAAACAGTGGGTGTGCGGGTCATCCAGATAACGAGTATACCCGGGAACTACCTCGCTCTTACACGGCAGGTGAGTACGCTTGAGAGTGTGGCATCCTGTGTTCATTCTGAAAAAGGACTGAAAATAACACTCAATAACGAGCAAGCCCTGGAACGGATCATTGAGATATTTGAATCAGGAAGCGAGCACATTATCAACATTGAATCCAACCGCCCCAGCCTGGAGAACGTTATCATTCATTTTGCCCGGGAGGAGTGGCATTGAGCATTGCTTCAGTTATCAAAAAGGATTTGAAGATCTATATCCGCCACACCAGGACAGTACTGCTGATATTTCTGGCACCTATACTTATCACAATATTGATAGGTTCGGTCTTTTCAGGTGGTGATGACCAGGGTCTGAAGGATGTCAGGCTGGGTGTGGGTGGTGGATCTGAACTGGGCAGGGAGATCATCCAGGAACTGAATAGCAGCCAGATGTTCCTTATCACCGAAGAAAATACATCCGACCCTGCCGTTATAGAAGAGGGGGTAAGGAGCGGCAGATACAGTGCAGGCATCTTTATACCGGTGGATGAGACCCAGGCAATGAAATTATATATTGACAATTCCAGGGTCCAGATAGCTCCGGTCATATCCACGGTATTTATGACCACCACAAAGAAGATATCCTACCAACTCACGCTCGGTTTTCTCAGTGGGCTCTGGGAGGAACTGGACCGGATGGAGGCAAAACTTGACCCCCTGAAAAAAGGAGTTGTTGCAATCAATACGAGCATCAGTGCCCTGAACAGCAGTACTGCAGATGTCATATCGGCACTGGATGAACTTAACGCAACCCGCCTGAATGCTTCTGTCGATGAAATGAAACGCACCCTTGAGCAGATGAAGATTGACCTGAACAGGACCGCTGCAGATATCAATGTTACCCGGCAGGAGATCAAGCAGCTTGATGAAAATGTGGATTACATACACAGTGATGCAGTCCTGTTAAGGGATGAGCTCAAAGTGGTGGTGGAGGATATCAATACAGCCAATGCTGCACTACTGGACATTCATACAAGTTTACAGCAGACCTATGACCTTACCTGTATGATCAATCCCTCACAGACAAAATGCATAACTCTGAACCTCACTATCCGGCAGGTGCAGGATACCAGAAACGTGCTGCAGGAGCGCGCGGCTCCGGTAATGTCACTATACGATAACCTGAATAATCTGGCACAGACCAGTGCACAACTACACCAAAAACTGGAAATGACAGACGTCCGCCTGCAGGAAATGCAGAGGTCCATTGATAACTACACTCTCGAGATATCCAACATTCATGAGAATATCGCAGATATCGAGAAGGTATTGATCACACTTGGAAATGTAAAAGAACAATCGACGAACACATCACAAAAAATGGAAAACCTCTCCACAGGTATGGCCAACAGCACGGCCTCTCTCGCTTCAGAGATAGAGAAGACCAAAGGTGTCATCAATGAGGTGACAACGAAATCGCCCACAGTTATTGCCGCTCCCGTCGCAATGGAAATGGAAAAAGTGTTCAAGGATAGGTCCCAGCTTGAGTTCCTGATGCCGGGCATCATATCCATTGTACTGATGTTCATCTCCTTCATGCTGGCATCCATCACCATAATTCAGGAGAGGTCTCAGAAGACCCTGGTACGCACATTGCTTACGCCCCTGAGCCTTGAAGAGTTCCTCTTTGCTAAGACCTTTGCACTGATACTCATTGCCCTGTTGCAGGGTATTATCATGGTCATTGTGGCATTCCTGTTCTACGGGGTGCTCATTCCGGTATCCCAGTGGGGAGAGTTATTCCTGGTAATACTAGTGTATTCGGCTTCCTTCATCGGCATCGGGATGGCGCTGGCCACACTGGCCGATTCCGAGAACACGGCAATGCTGATGTCCCTGGTGCTGAGCATACCTATGCTGTTCCTGTGCGGTATGTTCTTCCCGTTCGAGACCATGCCGCCGCTCATGGCATGGCTGGGTAATGCCCTACCCATAACCATGGGTATCAGGGCGCTGGATTCGGTACTGATATACCAGCAGGGGTCTGATGTGCTGCTGGGGTACCTGACACCACTGCTGGGATATGGTGTGGCCGGGCTGGTTCTGGCGTATATGCTGTTGAGACGGGAGGTGATGGGGTAACCAATTTCATCTGGTCGGTTTCATTCCCCTTTTCAAGAAAGAATCTCAATTACTGGTGAACGTATGAATATAAAATAAGTTAAATATCAGGAATATATTTTAATTAATTTTATATTTAAATACAAAAATTTTATATATTATAGATGAATTCATACCTTTGGAAAGGGGGTCAACATTATGAGGAAAAATTTTATTATTGGAAATATTTGTATCGTTTTATTATTCCTATCAATACCGGCTATTACCGCTGATAAACAAAACAGTAATCTGATACAGGAACTCTCACCTATTGATTCATTCCATCCGGATAATGATCTGATGTATAAAGAATGGCATTATTTTAACATTATTGATGAAGATCCGGACCTGAAATTTTTTGTTACGTTCAACATTGGAGGAGATGTTTCTCATCCTATGCTGAGTTATGGAAGTGTTCTCATGGCATATGACACCGGTGTTCGTGAAGGTATGTCCCTTGATAATGTTCCAATTCTATTCACCAGTTTCTCAAATGAGACTCCCGATATTGAAATCAATAATTCTTATGTTAAATTATTACCAAATGGGTACGAGGTCTATGCAAGATCTACTGGTGCGGAAGAAATTATTTTTAGTGCTACCTTTATTCCCAAAGCAAGCTTCACTACGGTATCCAGTGGTCTTATAGGAAATTCCGGTGAAATGAACTGGATAACTGCAGCACCTGTATGTAAAGTATATGGGAGCCTGACAATTAATGGAGACGTGTTTATTCTTGATGGGGTCCGGGGATATCACGACCATAATTGGGGAAGGTGGATGTGGCAGGATAATATCGGCTGGGATTGGGGACAGGCCATAGAGCCAAATTATGATGAAATTGATACTGATGTTGGTAGATATGGGATGACGCTTGGGAAATTGACGAATGGTTCCCACACAATGGATGGATATAGCAGGCTGCAGATATGGAAAAATAAAAAGCAGATCGTTGCCTTTGATGATGTGGTTTTTAGTTATGAACTTGGAACATATCCTTTTCCACCTGTTATCAATGCGACTGCCAGTTCTGACGGGGATTTCATAACTTCATTATTTGAAACATCAAAAGCCTTTCCCATCCAGATAGAATATGAATCTGGTGGAAGTTATCTGACAATATGGGAATTGACAGGGAATTATACCGTTTCAGGGATGATTGATGGTAAGCCGGTCAATTTCCGGACCGGAGGTTTTGCAGAGTATGTATATTGATTTTACCTATCAATGTCTTTCAATACTTCTCTCGATATAGAAAAATAAAATACCATATCTGTAGCCTGATTAAGATAACGTTTACCAGGTTTTTATACACTGCTGTAAGTATCCCATCGGTGTTCCAGATAATGATTGTGACATTTTTGGAACTTACACAAGATGTGAACCAGGTGATTGGTGGAAGTTTGCAGCAAATAACAACGATGAAGTTTACGTACAGGTCTGCCATTATCGAGCGAATAGAGGTCGCTGCATGTTTCGTTCACGAAG
>JAMJFV010000134.1 GCA_023544495.1 ANME-2 cluster archaeon | reverse complement strand
TCCCGTTTGACCATATTGTGCCCGCAAGCACTGATGTAGCTGCCAATCTCCAGTATGATATACGGCAATGGGTACGGCAGCAAGGGATCTCGAACATGTATGATGTGGGTGAGGGGATATGCCACCAGGTACTGCCAGAGCAGGGCTTTGCCCTTCCTGGCAGGTTGATAGTAGGCGCTGATTCCCATTCCTGTACCTACGGTGCCTTCGGTGCGTTTGGTACTGGTGTGGGTGCTACTGACATGGCCGAGATATTTGCATCGGGTAAACTGTGGTTCCGTGTGCCACAGACCATGAGGGTCACTGTTGAGGGGAACCTGGGAGACCGGGTGTCTGCCAAGGACCTGACCCTTAATGTGATCAAGCATATCGGTGCGGACGGTGCCACCTATAAGGCTATGGAATATTACGGTTCGGCCATTGAGAAGCTGAGCATTGCTGGCAGGATGACTTTGTGCAACATGGCTATTGAGATGGGCGGGAAGGCCGGCATAGTACCGCCTGATACCAAGACCGATAAGTTCCTCAAAGGCCGGGCTGTGGATACGTACACTCCGGTATATGCAGATGACGATGCCCAATATTGCGAGGATATCCACATTGATGTGGATGACCTGCCCCCGCAGGTGGCCAGACCCCACAGCGTTGATAATGTCTGTGATGTGGACGAGGTGGCGGGAATGGCTATTGACCAGGTGTTCATCGGTTCCTGCACCAATGGCAGGCTTGAAGACCTGGAAGCTGCGGCCCGAATCCTTAGAGGGGGCAGTGTAGTGGTCCGCACCATTGTGATACCGGCATCAAGAAGTATCCTGCTCGAGGGTATAGAAAAAGGGTTTATATCATCTCTGATCGAGGCCGGGGCAACACTGGGGCCTCCGGGCTGCGGACCGTGTCTGGGCGCCCACCTGGGTGTACTGGCCGAAGGAGAGGTGTGCGTGTCAACATCCAACCGCAATTTCAAGGGCAGGATGGGGCGGGGTGGGTTGCTGTACCTGGCATCGCCCGAGACTGCTGCTGCATCAGCATTGAAAGGTGAGATAGCTGACCCCAGGCTGGTCTGAGAGGATCGGTTCTGTCTTTATGGTGTAAAAACGTTCATGTTCTATGAATGATATAACTGAAGGTATGCTCCGTGACAGGGATAAGTTTGTGATATGGCCCGCCTATATCGATAAAGGGAACAGCAGAAGCGGAGGGCGTATCATATCCAGGAAGCTCTCTGTTACATCACCCGAGTTGAAGGAGATTGACAGGGCTGCAAAGGAGCTGGGTCTTAATCCGGTAGTGGAAAAGGGGAAGGCATACCCTAAATCCTGGTGGGAGGTCAGCGGGCGCGTGCTGGTGGATAAGAAAGGTGTGAAGTCAAGGATTGCCAGGGATATTGCGCGGAAGATCGGGGAGATGCGTGGATGATTGAAAAATGATCCAACCATGAATCGCAATATGCAATCCCTGAATAAGGTAGTTCTAAAATTACCACATTGATGTTCTCTTGATTTTGATCTGGTAAATAAGATCCAGATAAATGATCCCATCTAATTAATATTCTGTTGAACGAATACTCTGGTATTTTACCTCAGTTGTATTGATACTGCAATGAGAATGATGTAAGGCAACTTATATCACGGAAATCTATACATTGCTCCAGGCCCTATTTTCGTCTGAATTATTTATTTCCATATTAACAGAGAAAATAATGAGGGGTTTCCTCATTTTTTAATACCAAATATGTAAAATAATCCTATCATAGTAAGCATTGGAAGCGCTATTATCGGGAATTCTGGAATTTCTGTCGGGATCTCGGTCGGGCTCTCGGTCGGGTTCTCGGTTGGGCTCTCGGTCGGGTTCTCGGTCGGGTTCTCGGTCGGGTTCCCGGTCGGGTTCCCGGTCGGGATCTCGGTTGAGATTTGTGAAAATATAGAATTATCGTCCCCAGAGCTACCTCTTCTACGAGTTGCAGAGACTTCATTAATTACATTAGTTTTATTTAATTTATCAGAAACTTCATAAAAATTGTCTACATTATACTCAATAATTACTTCGCCAAAATTGTTTGCATTATCACTTTTAGGTACAATGAGCATTCCGGTCACTACAAACATTGATAATATAATACCTATAATTAACATAAAGATTATAATTATTATAATACTTTTATTCATGATTATTCACTCCAAAACTGAACTGCAAATTATATGATACCATTTGTATAAAAACATTGCCACTCTTTAAAAAAATTTATTATAATCAGTATGAGCATCATGATGCGCATTTTGCCGTATAGTTTCGCCAAATTATTTTACAAAGTTAACTCTTACTTTGCGTGATATATACTTAAACTTTGGGGGTGTTCAAATGAGAATTTGACAGTTGCTCAAATGTTATACGAGATTGGGAACAGACCATTATGCGTGTGGTCGGATTAATAGATAGGTTCATAAATGATTAAGCGATAAATTATTCATTACTGGCATTCTTGACCGGAGTGGGACGTGAAAAGTATGTGTCTAGTAATTGATAAATTTCCATATTTATGCCAATTTACGATAGTGATCGGCGGATATAAAGGTAAAGAAGAAAATATACCAAACAAAGTTCAAGATAGTGCTACATTTTTAACGCCAGCAAAACCAGGTAGTTCAGTTACACCTGCACAGGAACAATTGCATGTTTACCCAAATTCCAGCGAATCCTTTGAATTCTGGGATCAAAATATAGCCATCTCGTATTTGTTGTCTTCCCCGCATCTGACTGAGGTTACTATCGACAGAGACCTAGAACCTGAGAAACAATGGTTTCTCGCGACAGTAAATTCCAATGATCTGTATTTTGAAGCATATTTTCAAGATGGGCCAGGGAAGAAAAAATCATGAGAAAAATAATTACTGGATTTATTATAGTTTTTCTATTATCATTAATTAATTGTGCCACTGCAGTTCCGGCAAGTCCATATCCTTTCACCCTTGAACAGCCAGATGGATACAATTTTCAGGCCAGGCACTATGGGGATGAGCGTGTCCAATGGATCGAGACTTTAGATGGGTATTCAATAGTCAAAGAAGAAAAAGGATGGTGGACATATGCGGCAAAAAATAAAGAGGGGAAATTGACCTCTACAAATTATCGAGTTGGAATGGTTAGACCGCTAAGTGTAATGTTTGAAAAACATGTTACACCAGATTGGAGGCCAGATCCTGTTGCAATTACAAAATCTATTTCGGGAGTTAAAATAGAGACCCTCGATTCAAAAGTAAAAGGTATGTCCGGAATTGCAACTGTAACCACAGAAAAGGTTGTAGTTATCTTAATCAATTTCACTGATGTCCCACAGCAACAAGCACATGATAAAACCTATTATGATAATCTCCTCTTCAACAATTCCCCTCGTGCTAATAGTTTGTCCAATTATCTTAGGGAAGTCTCTTATGGCCAGTCAGGTGTTACAGGCTCGATTGAAAATAAATGGTACAAAAGTTCCCACAGTATGGCATATTATGGGGAAGATGTGACTGGTATAGATGAAAATAAAACACGCACTGATCCCAATACATGGTATATTTTCAATCTGGCAAGGGAAGCTGTTCAATTAGCTGATGCAGATATTGATTTCTCTCAATATGATACTAATTCTGACGGAGTGGTTGATCACGTCATAATAATACATGCCGGCAATGCGCAGGAATCAAGCTACTATTCCAATGATATCTGGTCACATAAATGGAGTATTTTTAATTACTATCCAGGATCAGGGTGGCTCGAGACCGGTGTTACCGTTGATGGTGTAAAAGTGATTGAATATGCAATGATTGCAGAAGGGGCTCCACTTGGGACTGTTGCACATGAGTTCTTCCATGATTTAGGTGCACCTGAATTATATGACTACGATAATGGAATTAATAGGAATTATCCTGTGGGGAAATGGGATCTCATGGACCATGGTAGCTGGAACAATTATGGTAATACTCCCGCACATTTGGGAGGATACCTTAAATGGGATATCGATGCAAATCCGGATAATGGAATTCAAGGTTGGCTAACACCTGAAACCATTTCAATCCCACAAACCCTTGCAATCGACAACCTTGAATCGAGCACAGGAAACAGGCTTTTTAAAGTAGATATTTCGGGCACGAATCAATATTTCTTAGTTGAAAATCGACAAAGAACTGGTTACGATTCATATCTTCCGGAAGCTGGAATCCTTATCTGGCATATAGATGAAGATATGCCGCCTAATAGCGGCCCTCCTTATCATGCATATTATCGTGTATGGGTGGAAGATCCCAGTGACACCAGTGATAAATCCGGTGCAGCCTATTCATCTAATGACGGTCAGACCTCGTTCAACCAGACCACTATCCCGAACAGCAACCAGAATGATGACACATCTACCGGAATTAAAATATACAATATCGGAACATCAGGCTCGTCTATGAATGTAACATTCTTCAATACCCCACCATCGGTAACCGTCACTTCTCCCAATGGAGATGAAGCGATTAGCGGCAATATGACCGTCAGATGGGTGCATACCGATATTGATCCGAGCGATATCCATACCATTACCATAAGACTTTCTTCTGACGGTGGCACCACATATCCTATAACAATGGTCTCCGGATTGAACGATCAAATCTCGTCCTACATATTTAACACAATGAGTCTACCTGATGGTTCAAACTACAAGGTTCAGGTAATAGCCACCGATAATTATGGCATGTCATTGAGTGGAAATGACTCCTCTGACGGTGTATTTACCATTGAGAATACTCCACCCGTATTAATTGGAAATCCCACTGGATATCCTGTTGGTCAGACAGCAGCGAAAAATGGCAGCCAGTTAACATTAAATGCTACTGTGATCGAATATGGAGCCGGAGTAAAGAATGCCACAGTCAATGCCTTTCAGATTAACGTATACTACATGACACCCCTGTTATTAGAGAAAGTAAACGATTACTGGATCAATCAGAGTGTTATTGTCAATACAGTGGATGGGATTTATTTCCTTCCTGTACAGGCTTACGATAATGCTTTAAATAGTAATACCAGTCCGGTCATACAGGTAATAGTCGATAATACACCACCTGGCGCAGTTGCCAGTATAAAATATCAAAAAGGCAATGCCGCCAATAATGACAGCAATATAATCCTTATTGTATCGGCAACTGACAATCCTGGTGGCTCCGGTATTAAAAACGTAACTGCCAATGTTTCTGCTATAAACACCAGCGACATCATCACTCTTACCAAACAGGGTAACAACTGGACAGGTAGCCTTGTAGTCGCAGCAACCGAAGGTGATCATTCTGTAAAAATAATTGTGATGGACAATGCATCCAATATTAATTATTCTGAAGTAAATGTCACGATGGACAACACACTTCCCACCATATCCGGTAACACTCCAACCGGAATAGATATCCCAGTAACATCCATGATAACCGTAACCTTTAACGAACCGATGAATACGACATCCGTAGAAAG
>JAMJFV010000133.1 GCA_023544495.1 ANME-2 cluster archaeon | reverse complement strand
TAAGGATCCCGGAAGGTAGTTCCAGGTAGTTCCCCCGTTTGTCGATACACCAACAAATCCATAGTCCCAATCGGTTTCCATGGAATACCATGTCCAAAAGGTTAGATTTGCAGATGTAACCTCTGAAAGGTCAACTTCTTTTATCATCCAAAGGTCGATCTGGTCCGGATAATTATTCAGTGTGGTTATGGGAGTGGGATCTGTATCAGCTTTGTAGCTTGAGTTCAGACTATGGTTTCGGTACGTTGCCTGAGGCCACGTGGGTAGTGTTGCAAGTCCTGTGACTGGTTTAATTGTACCTGTGGAATTATCAAGAATCATGAGAGAAATCATATTTTTTTGTTTTTCTGAACCAAAATCAAATGAATCCCACCATGACCAACCCGTGGATTCAGTATTGAAAAAAGGCCCTAACTGGTAGGGTGTCTGCCCAACCTGGAGAATTGCGCTGTAATTATTGTTAACAGATAGAATACTATCAAGAGATGGAACTGGATCAATCCATTCATAATTTTTCAAAGCATTTTCAGAATTACTTTTAGTATAATGACATCCCATGCAAACTTCGTTAGATAAAATATCTGATTCGGTAGTATTTATCATGTCAATACCCGAATGGTCATTTTCATTATTATTTGGAGAAAGGGCATTTACAATTAATACCCAATTTCCAAAAACGATGAGAACCAGTACAATGAAAATGTTAAATGTAATTAATATATTCATTTTTTCACTATGTCTTGCTTTCCCTAACGGATCAATAAAACTTTCATGAATCCACCTCTTTAGCATCATACATTAAACTCCTATTTAATTTCAAATTTCAGAAGAATGCTGAATCGCTTCTTCCCCCAAATATAACGATGACTCCATTCTTACTATTTAACGTAGATATAGATAAATTAATCTATTAAATCTGCAATACCAAGTTCATCAAACATTCCGCTAATTAATCCTAAATGAGATAGTGATGTAATCGTTATATTCATGCAGTTGATTCATCCCATCAGATGAGTTTATTGATGAGATGAATTAAGTAATTTAAAAAGATTCACTTTTGGGATTTACCTGCAGAATATAAGATCAGGATATAATTCGACTGTAACAGTAAAGTAAAACGCCATCTGGTTATTTCAGTGAATTAATTCAGTGAAGTTTGTGGAAATTTTGCTGGAAGATTGAGACCGTGGATGCACTAGATGATGAATCCATCTCCTGCCATGGGACAATACCAAAGCAATAAGGTGTTTTCCTTAGACATAAAATATTTATTAAATCGATATTTGATTTTCTGGACATATATAAAAAGTTTTCAATTTCTTATAACTAAGGGAAATTTTTACCGGTGGTGATGGACATAATTCACCATCTATAGTAAGCTTACTATTCTCCTGACTGCGAGGGATCAACTCCAATGAACAGAAAGGATAATACATTACACGAGGATCCTTATACTGCTTTTTCCTTATGAGTTTAAGTAACAATCCTAATCCCCCAAATCTTGAGAAACCCTCAGCTATCATTACAAACGGTTCATTCTTATTGGGACCATGACACTCATCCGGGAACACAATATGTCCGCCACCCAGACTACTTGACCCAAATCCCACCACTACTGCAGATAGGTTCTCAAATTCAATGTCTTTTCCATCTAAACGGATAGTAGCTTCCCAGGAATTGAATGTGAACAGGCTCTTTATAGCGAGATAGAAATATTTCAGCATTCCAGTCAACAATTTTCCTTCACCATTCTCTCTCCTGGTGACTATCTCAGCACCAATTCCCCATTCCAAAATGTTAATAGCATATTTTTGTGTGGTATGATCAGTATATTCAACATTGAATACACCTAGATTCATATAACCATCTTCGCCAATATAGTCACCTTGATGCATCAACCTCTTAAAAAAATCATTGCCTCCGCCCCCCGGAATGATTCCCACTGGAATATCCAGTCCACAGTGCAGAATTGTATTTGCGACCGAATGGATCGTTCCATCCCCTCCCATAACAGCAAGTCTTTCTGGTAAGCGTTCCTTCAACCAATGCTCTGATATTTTTTGGACAGGAAAATAAATTGAATTTGAAAACCAGTGTTTGTACTTTTTCCTTGTTTTTTTCCAAGAAGCAGATTCTTTATTATATAATAAGACACAACCATAATGCTCCATATCATCTGCTTTTGTATCAAAATCCACTCTCACAATAACGCCACCTATTGCATTTCTGGATTTGAACGCATTGTCCAGGATATCAAATCCAGGAGTGAAGCAAGTATCAATCAAACAGCTTGAACAGTTAAATATGTGTTTATATACCGGGAATACATTATAAATCAAACCAGTGAAGGAGCTACCCTTAAAAAGCAAATACGGATGATAGTTCATATTTTGTATCTGGTCGCGATATTCAATAAACAAATCTATCTGGCCAACCTGCTAACGGTGAAATGATAATACAAATAAACATTAATGTTAAAAACAGGTTCAGAGGCTGTCTTTTATGAATGAACGAAATAAATTGATGGCCGACCAGAATATAAGTAAACTTCTGCTGAACCTGTCAGCTCCGGCAACGGTGGGTATGCTGGTCCAGGCGATGTACAACCTTACTGACACCATATTTGTTGGCAGGGGACTGGGTGAGCATAGCACCCAGGGAATTGCGGGGATTGCCATTGTTTTCCCCATCCAGATGATATTAATGGCTGTAGCCATGACCATAGGACTGGGCGGTGCATCAATAATCTCCCGCAGCCTGGGTGCAAGAGACCTTCAAAGGGCTGAGAGGACCCTGGGTAATATGATTACACTTGTCCTGATCCTCAGTGCTTTTTTTACCCTTTTAGGAAGCATCTATATCGTTCCGTTACTGGGGATATTTGGGGCAACCCCAGGCATTCTTCCATTTTCTTTTGATTACCTCAGCATTATCCTGTACGGTACAGTATTTTTTTCATTCGCAATGGCTATAAACAATGTACTGAGAGCAGAAGGGAATGCAAAAGACGCCATGCTCGTCATGGTCATCTCCGGCGTTATCAATATAATCCTGGACCCAATATTTATTTTTGGTTTTCACATGGGTGTGAAAGGAGCCGCCCTGGCAACTGTCATAGCCCAGATAATAGGTGCCATTTACATCTTGCAGTATTTTATCTCAGGCAGGAGCATAATAGCACTTAAGG
The DNA here is from genome assembly GCA_023544495.1 of ANME-2 cluster archaeon. Lineage (GTDB taxonomy): Archaea > Halobacteriota > Methanosarcinia > Methanosarcinales > Methanocomedenaceae > Methanocomedens_B. The sequence continues at coordinate 2,305 of JAMJFV010000133.1, read as the reverse complement.
TTCAGAATCTGGCTTTGCAGTACAATATTGTCAGGGAGACCTTTGCTATTGGGATCTCAGGGTTTGCCAGACAGGCTTCAAGCAGCATTGTGGTTGTAATGATCAACCACAATCTTGGGTTCTATGGTGGGGATATAGCTATTGCTGTATTCGGCATCATCAACCGTCTTTTCATGATACTTCTAATGCCCATGTTCGGGACCATACAGGGTATGCAGCCCATTGTCGGGTTCAATTACGGTGCTCGAAACCTCATAAGGGTCCGGGATTCTGTAATATTATCCATCAAGGTTACTTCCAGCATTGCTGTTTTTGGCTTCCTGGTCCTTTACCTGTTTCCAGGGCAGCTGTTTAGCATATTTACCACAGACCAGCAGCTGATAGATTCGGGTATATCTTCAATGCGTTTGGTTGTGCTCGCATTTCCACTCATCGGTTACCAGATAGTTGGTTCGGCATTCTACCAGTCCATTGGCAGGGCACGACCATCGTTGATCCTGTCATTGGCCCGCCAGGTAATTTTCCTTATACCCCTCGTAATTATCCTGCCCAGGTTCTTTGAGCTGACAGGTGTATGGATGGCCTTTCCTGCATCAGATAGTCTGGCTTTCGGATTAACATATCTCATGCTTTCGAAAGAACTGAAATTGTTGAACCACCCACCCCTTTAAGTTCAATGAATTCTATGCTATGATCCTTCCAAAGGGGCTCTTATAAAAGTAACTGAGAAACTCCTCTGCTCTCGCACCACTATTACTTTCTCCACCGAACAGTATCCGTGACCATGACGGCTTATTCGCATAACTTACCGTTGGTACACCTTTGATACCACCCAGTTTCGCAGCAACGTCAATAGCATCATACAAGTTCCCCGTCTCATCAACTAATCCGAGTTCAATGGCCCTGCTGCCCGTATACACCCTCCCATCGGCCAGGTCTTTAACATCGCTCTGGCTCATGTTCCTGCCCCTGGCAACTTCATCTACAAATCGCTGGAATGCTTCAAGAACAACCTCTTCTGAGTACTGTTTCTCATTATCGCTCAGCTCCCTCCAGTTACCACCCATATCCTTGAACTCTCCACTCTTAGCAACATAGAAGTCAATACCTTCTTCTTCATAAAAATCCGACCGGTCTTCGAACATCCAGATAACTCCGATACTTCCCGTAATACTATCAGGGTTTGAAATAATATGGTCAGCCGGTGCCGAAATATAATATGCTGCACTGGCAGCCACATCACCCATTGAGACTACTACTGGCTTTTTTTCCTGTGCCTTCTTTATCTCAGTGACGATCTCCTGCGCAGCAGCCGGTGAGCCGCCAGGGCTATTTATGCGCAGGACTATGGCTTTCACATTATCGTCATTAGCAGCGTCCTGTATACTTTTACTGATCTCTTCGGACGTAGCGTAACCCAGACCTCCCGGTAAATTCCCGGTGATCATAGTCCCCTGGATATATATCACTGCGACCTTGTTTGAATCCATGGGTAGAGTACCGAACCCTCCAAAAATTGCAATAAGGCTACCACCAATAACAACCAGTAATCCCAACACGATAATCAGGTAGATCAGCCCACGGCCCACCGAACCACCCTGCCGGGAATGGCGCTGTACAGGTTCATGCACTGCAGTAGAATAATGCACACCTGCATCCTGGTCAACAATTCCTGATGGACCAGTATATAGTGCATCCTTTTCGTCATCTGGTGGATGTCCGGAAGAACCCGCTGCACGATCAATGCTATTTTCAGATATATTTTTATTTATTTCATCCATTTGGGGCTGAGCAGGATATGGTGTTTCGTCATTTTGGAACATAATGTCTCTATAATATATTTTTTTTAGTACTATAAAGTACTATGTGAAACTGGACCATTGACCAGCTTTTCCATCCGGCCGCCCGGAATATCTCCAGATACAATTTAACAGGCATTGATCACATAATCGGTCATGGCGTGTTCCATATACGTAGCATGCCCCATCTCGATCAATTTACTGGTCACTGCCAGCGGGTCACCGTCCATGATAATATCACCATTGTCGATGAGTATTGCCCTGTGTGCTACTTCGGTAACGAAGTCCATGTGGTGGCTTATTAAAATAATGGTAGTCCCGAAATGCTTACTGATATTCTTCAGAGAATTAGCCACCTCTCGCAGAGTAATGGGGTCAAGGTCACCGAATGGTTCGTCCAGCAAAAGGTATTCTGGATTGGTTATCATGGCCAGTGCAAGGGCAGCCCTCACATTTTCACCACCGCTCAACTGGTACGGCTTGGCATTCAGGACAGAGAGGGGCAG
>JAMJFV010000132.1:3197-5543 GCA_023544495.1 ANME-2 cluster archaeon | reverse complement strand
AGCGCCCATAAATTCTGGGATGTCCTTCAGTAATCGCACAACAATGTATTCTTTATTTATATCATTTTTGCCCGTTCCTGCAGACTCCTGATTTTTGGGTCCACTGTTTTCATTTGTCTTTTCAATCTGGTCTGGAGGGATTTCATCAGCAGCAGGTGGTTCGGGAACTTCGTTGTGCCCTATATTTTCCGATTTAATTCCACTGTCCACGTTTCCCTCTGACAATCTTACATCTTCAGCAGGAACGGCAGGTGTATCTCCATCACCAGGTCGGGGTATGTCCGCATTTTCATATGGGACGGCCGGAAGGATCTCTTCACTGTCCAGTGGTATGCCCGTATCATCTGCAGGGGGATGTGCGCTTGCATTCCGGGCCTGTGGTACGTCCATAGCTTCAGAAGGGGAATTCATAGCATCATCCCGGGCTTTTGAAGCAATATCGGACCCCTTCCCATCATCATTCCCCAATATCGGGTTAATACTTGCTTCCTTATACTTCATGATGGCATTGCGCATCTGATGGTAGACCTCCTGTTCCTGGGGGGTCATGTGCTCAATATCGTGGATAGTATTTTCAGGTGTTTTTGAAAAAGCCCTGGCCGATGCGATCTTGATTATCTTTCGGGTACGTTTCTGGAATATTTTATCAATGGTGGCAAGGGCGTTCTTCATCTCATATTGGATAAGTACGGCTTCTTCTGAGTGTCTTTTATATATATTCCGGTCAGCCGTTTCCAGTTCCTTGATATACTCATTTACCTTTGAATAGAATCCAGGCAGTAACTTGGACAGCGCGGTTTTTTTTTCTTCTTCCATTATGTGGGTAAGGTCTTCGTATTTCACTTTATCCCCCTGCATATTCAGCGCCGCCCCTGCACATTAAATATATGGCTGCATATTCGGGCAGCACATGGTTTCCTTCTTCTACTGTAAACTGTTCATCCATAATCTCAACTGTAGTGGGTCTGGCAACATTTATCTTTATCTCATTATCTCCGAAAACCACAGCATCCACCAGAGGTTCGAATCGGTGCAACTCATCCACGGTGAGTGTTACGACCTTCATGCCCGATTTACCATGAAGGGATGAGGCTGCCCTGATAAGGCGTTTTATGTCAGCGGTCACAGGCTCATCGATATGCGCCTGAATATTCCCTACTATCTGATGCAGGGCATTATCCCAGAATTCTGCAGGGATTGCACTTAACGCGTCAAATTTGCCGTTCTTCAGTCGTTCAAGATGTTCTGGACTGTTGAGTGTTTCTATGATCTTAAGGGCTTTTATCTTTCCGATATTGTTAAATTCCATGAGTTTCTGTTGTGCATTTTCACCACTGGCCAGCACTTGCATGTGCTGTATCAGCGCACGGTTCACCATTTTGCCCCAGCCACCCTGTGATTCGGACGGGAATTCAAGGGTCTTTGATTTCTTATCATCACCTACAACGTATTTTTTCCTGAAAAGATGGTCTATGTCCAGACCGGTACCGCTTAAGTAATCCACTATCTCCCGTCGCTGGGCACTGTCCAGTGTCAGTATCCTGGGGTCACGTACATGAACATGGTATCCCCGGCCACCCGAGAATGCGATATGGAGACTATCTTCCCTGAACCCGAAATCATCCAGTAAAAAACCTATGAGTTTAATGATTTCCTGTTTTGCACGATCAAGCATATCCCTGAACGAATCCGTTTTTGTAGGCAGGTGGTCAGCATCAATGTCAAATATAAGGTCTGCGCCCAGCCAGTTTTTTTCCGCCATGGTCCCGGCTGATGGATACTTATAGTATGCAGCAGAATGATACACATGGGCAGGAACCATTGAACTGATATATTCCTGCATCTCACCGGTGCTGCCGAAAGCCTTGTGCCTGCGCATGCCCGATGTAGGGTCGAACATCAGGAACCCCCATTCCCGTTGTTCCAGATCTGGTGGGGACAGGACCGGGTCCTTGCGATAATGTTCCTGAAATCTGGCTGTAATGAACTGGGTTGTGGTGGGATTCATCCGGAACTGTGTTAAACCTGATAATATGTATATTTTAGTCTATAGGGCTACACACTATGGGAAGAATACAAAAAGGTAATACAAATCAAGTGTGCTGGATAAATGACCTGAATCCAGCACAATGCACTAATATTGGGGAAGATTGTGTGAGGTTTCCATTAAAGCTCAACACAAAGCATGCATCCAGCAATCTCTCTTGGGATGATGCGTCTCACGAATTATGCTGGAATGCCTCCTCTCATTATGAAAAAATCACATTCACGGCACTTGTGGATCTTGGTTTTCATGTCTTTTTGCTTAACTCCGCCGCACCACGTTCCGGTGGTAAGCCAGCATTT
>JAMJFV010000132.1:0-3187 GCA_023544495.1 ANME-2 cluster archaeon | reverse complement strand
GGTGCTCAGGACAATTTTTGAACTCCCAGCAATTGGTTTGCATGTTTTTTTCCATTGTTTTTCACCTTCTCAGGGTTGTTACCAAATGTAACCATAATAGTTGTGGCTAATTATACATACACCAGTTTACCCTGTTAACCAAGTTTATATGCAAACATATTTATATATTTCGTAATATGGACGGTGACTAAATATATTAGCCTGATGTACAATCGTCACATTTACCGCTAATAAAACCAATCACCAATTTTACTATGTATATTGTTAACAATGACTTCAACCTTGATCATACGCTGGACTGCGGCCAGGTATTCAGGTGGCAGCGTACCGGAAAATGGTGGGTCGGCGTGGTTGCAGGGCATGTGGTCCATGTACTCCAGGTAGAGGGGGGACTGGAGGTGCAGACAGATATCAGCAGTGGCAGGATATTGGAATATTTCAGGCTGGATGACGATATGCACCGGATATATGAAACAATAAACAGGGATATAATAATGGACGGACTGATCCGGCAATACAGGGGATTACGATTGATCAGGCAGGAACCCTGGGAGTGTCTTGTCTCGTACATGGCCTCAAGCTGCAAATCCATCCCAAATATCAAGGATTCCATTTCCAACCTGTGCATTCAGTATGGTGAAGACCTGGGCGGACATTATTCATTCCCTGATCCCGGAATATTGGCCAATACTACCGAACGGTTGTTAAGGCAGACAAAACTGGGTTTCAGAGCAGGGAACATACTTAATGTGGCAAGGCTCGTGGACAGGGGCGAGCTTGACCTGGAAGTACCCTTTGAACTGGAGTACCACGAAGCCAAACAGTTGTTGATGAAGATAAAGGGGATAGGGCCCAAGATCGCAGACTGCGTACTGTTGTTCGCATATGATAAACTGGAGGCATTCCCCGCAGATACCCATATCCTCTCAGTGATGCGGGAACATTATGGCACGTATCTGGCAGGCCCTAAAAACAAGATACAGGACGCAATTGGTGAATTTGCCCGTTCATATTTCGGACCTTATGCCGGATACGCACAGCAGTACCTTTACTATTCCAGGATATCCGCTGAGAGTCCGCTACCCGTTAACTGTGGAAAATTATAACTACTACCCTGAAGTATATAATTTGGAGGTAGTGGTATGACAATAAAGATATTCGTTATCTTCTATTCAAGGTACGGGAACACCATGCGAATGGCCGAGGCTATTGCAGAGGGTGTAAAAAGCGTAGAAGGTTGCCAGGCAGAATTGAGGAGGACCGCGGAACTTGCCCCACCGGAAATAGTCAAGCGGGATGAACGCTGGGCCAGCATGAAAGAACATCTGGAGAAAACCTATCCCCTGGTTCAGACCTCTGACCTGAAAGAAGCAGATGGTGCAATCTTCGGCTCACCCACCAGATTTGGTAATATGGCCTCGTCATTGAAGGATTTCTGGGACCAGACCTCGGGAATCTGGGTGGAAGGAGGTCTTATCAACAAGGTAGGCGGCTGTTTCACCGGAAGCGCTACCATGCACGGAGGACAGGAGACCACAATTCTGACCATGTGGATCCCTATGATCCATCACGGTATGATCATCGCCGGAGTACCCTATTCTGAACAGGTATTGATGACCACCAGGGATGGTGGCAGCCCCTATGGTCCTTCCACCGTGGTAGGCCCTATGGCTGACCAACCCCCTACAATGAACGATATTGTCATTGCCATGGCATTAGGAAAACGGGTCGCTGAACTGACCGTAAAATTGCGACATTAATAACAGGTGGGAGCTCGATACGATAGGATCCAGAGACTATTTTAATGTATTATTTACGACATTGACGTTGATGATATTTCATGGAAAATGATACTATAGTGCGTATCGGGCATCTCTCAACATTCTACCATACTTCGTTCATATTGATGGGAACCGGATGGCTTGAGGAAAAACTGGGTCTTATCGTGGAATGGAAGATGTTCGGGGGGGGTCCTGCCATTGTGGATGCCCTGTCAAGGGGGGATGTGGATATCGGCTATATCGGGCTGCCACCAGTGATGATAGGTATTGACAGGGGGGTACCTATACTATGTGTGGGGGGCGGTCATGTTGAGGGCACCGTGATGATAGGTCTCCCTGGCAGCAGGACGCTCGATGAGTTGGGCGGGGATGTGGGAGCAGTACTTAATCAATTCAAAGGAGGAATTATTGGCTGTCCGCCATCCGGTTCTATCCATGATGTAATACTAAGGGACCTGTTAGCCGTTCACAACCTGGCCGGTGCAATCGAGGTGCGTAACTACTCCTGGGCTGATTTCATTCCTGATGCACTTGCAGATGGCGAGGTCGTTGCCGCTATCGGTACGCCACCTTTGTCGGTAGCTGCAGGGCGTACCTGTGGGGCTAAGGTGTTAGTCCCGCCGTCAATGCTCTGGCCATGGAATCCCAGTTATGGTATTATTGTGTCCCGGGAATTGCTTGAACGGCGGGCCAGGCTGGTGCAGGATTTCCTGCGGTTTCATGAGGATGCTTCGAACCTGATACGGAATGAGCCCGGGAAGGCTGCCTGTCTGGTAGCTGAGTTGGTTGAGGTGGTGGATGAGGATTTTATCAGGGAGGTCTACCAGATATCTCCACGATACTGTGCTGCACTTCCCGGGGAGTATATTGAGTCTGCGATGGCATTTGTACCGGTGCTCAGGACGTTGGGATATATTGGACAGGAATTGAAAGAGGATGACATTTTTGACACTTCTTTGATAGAGGCATTCCATAATAGCAAGCAACATTATGTATTGTGAGGTGTCCCATCGGTTCACTGCTGATGAATTGATGCGTCAGGGATATGCCTTCCCACAGCCGGAGCACCGTAGATAGTAGTACCGGTATGACAAATCGAACACTCCCTGGTCTGGCTGATATTGATCGGATGACCACTGACAGGAGGCTGGCCGTCCAGATGACAGGCATGACACATGTAATTGGTGGGGCCAGGTGCCGGGCATATGCAGATGGTGATATCTTCAGGGGAGATACAGATTGCTGGATATACCAGCCGGTTTGATATGGATCATTTACCGGTTGCCGTCAATGGGAAGATAACAAGGTTTTTTAAGGAGCAATGCATCTAGGGGGTGTAATCCAAATACCGCACCCTTAGTACATTGGGTGGTGTCGGACAAACTTTCCGAGGCTATGGGAAATCG
>JAMJFV010000131.1 GCA_023544495.1 ANME-2 cluster archaeon | reverse complement strand
AGGCTTACACCGTACAGTGTGTACAGGGATGAATGCCGGGGCTGCAAAGCATGTATCAGGTTCGGCTGTCCTGCCATTGAATTCGACGCGCCGGGTGTTGAAGGTGAGAAAGGTCATTCGAGGATTAGTGATCTGTGCGCAGGATGCGGGGTATGTGCGCAGATCTGTCCGTTCAATGCTATCAGTGAGGTTGAGACATGACCGGGTTCGACCTTATCATTGTGGGCGTGGGCGGCCAGGGTGCCATACTGGCATCTGATATTGTGGGTAGTGCTGCCGTACATGCAGGTCTGCCGGTCATGGCCGCGGAAACTCATGGTATGGCCCAGCGCGGTGGTTCGGTGGAGAACCATGTAAGACTGGACTGCAGGTACGGCTCACTGATACCACCGGGCCGGGCCGATGCTATACTGGCCCTTGAACCGGCTGAAGCATTGAGGGCTGTGAATTACCTGTCGCCTGGTGGTGTGGCCGTGGTGAACACGAATCCCGTGCTGCCAATTACCGTACTTTCAGGTAGCGCAGGTTATCCTGCTGTTGACGATATACTCACAGAGCTCAAAGGGCGGTGTGAACGACTTGTGGCAGTTGATGCAGATTCACTTGCCATCCGGGCAGGACATCCCCTGACGGCTAATGTGGTCATGATCGGTGCACTTTCCTGTTTCCTTCCTCTCGATGTGCAAACCCTTGAAGATAGTATTCACAGCCTTGTCCCGCCAAAGACCGTGGATGTGAACATAGCGGCATTCAGGCTGGGAAGGAAAGCTTCAGAAACCACCGATTGAATAAAGTTAAGTAATTCCAATCTATTGACATATCATTAATTCGAATATATTCATACTAACACCCAATCATAAATTCACTGAACCGGAGAGCCCAGATGTACACACAGAACTGTATCCAGTGCAATGCACAATACACTCCCGAAAAGGTCGTATATACCTGTCCTAAATGCAATGGTCTGCTTGAGATAATCTATGACTGGTCCGGCCAGTCCATAAGCAGGAAAGATTTTGAAGGCATACCTCTGTCGTTGTGGAAATACAAAGCGCTCCTGCCTGTTGAGCGGGAGCCTGTGACCACGAATGAAGGAGGTACACCACTGTACAGGTGTGATCGCCTGGGTGAATTATTGGGAACCGGGGCATTTTATGTCAAGCATGAGGGATTAAATCCAACCGGCAGTTTCAAGGACCGGGGCATGACCGTGGGCGTGTCCAAAGCCCTGGAACTGGGAATGAAAACGGTGGCGTGTGCTTCAACCGGTAATACCTCTGCCTCACTGGCCATCTATGGTGCAAAAGCGGGCATTCCTGTAGTGGTATTGCTGCCAGCTGGTAAGGTTGCCATGGGTAAGATCGCCCAGGCCATGATGCACGGTGCTAAAGTGCTCAGCATCAAAGGTAACTTTGACGATGCCCTGAAACTGGTAAGGGACCTGTGCGACCACGAAGGGTTCTATTTGTTGAACTCGGTAAATCCATACCGGCTTGAAGGACAAAAGACCATTGCTTTTGAGATAGTGGACCAGTTAGGGTGGGAAGTACCCGACAGAGTCATTTTGCCGGTAGGTAATGCCGGAAATATTGCAGCCATCTACAAGGGATTCAAGGAATTCTATGAACTGGGCCTTACTGATAAGATACCGAAGATGACTGGCATTCAGGCTGAAGGGGCGTGCCCGGTAGTGAATGCGTTCAAGCAGAGATTGAATGATATCGTGCCTGTTTCCAGCCCTGAGACCGTGGCTACTGCTATCAGAATAGGCGATCCGGTCAATGCAATAAAGGCAATGCGGGCCATTTACCAATCCGGAGGTCTGGCAGAGTCGGTGTCGGATGAGGAAATTATGGCAGCTCAGAAGAACCTGGCCCGGATAGAGGGTATTGGCGTGGAACCGGCGAGTGCATCTTCTGTGGCAGGTTTCAAAAAACTGTTCGATATGAGTATCATTGAACCCGGTGAGACCGTGGTCTGCGTTACCACCGGACATCTGCTCAAGGACCCTGAAGAAGTCCTGAAAATATGTGAAAGCCCTATTGAAGTAGAAGCTACTGCGGAGTCTGTGCGTAATGCTGTGTTTTCATAATTTAAACGGTTCTCTTCAACATCGTGTGGGTAAATTGAATTTTCCAGCAATAAAATCATAGTTGTTCGATATTTCTCAGTCATGTATCCTACCCCCATTCGTTATTCCACTCTCCTCCAGCCCGTCTGGGTATCACAAAGTCGCCCCCTCTTGTGATGAGAAGGGGAGATATTCTCATTCGGGATTATCTCATGTGTCCTTAGTTTTGTTTGGTACGTCATAAATAACAAACATGTTAAGGACAATATTATTATTTATCTGTCAAAGTTGGGTAAAATAAATAGCATTCCAAGTCCAAATTTCAATAACTTTCTATTTCTCATCCGGACTAAACTCCAATTAACGTGCTTATTCCCTATTGATTTTGAATATAATTATTGACTTCTTCATGATCTTCACTTTTATCCATACAATCTATCGTACAGAACATCGTTTCTCTTACATACTGCTCAAGAATGAACATTTCTTTATCGCAATGACCACATCTGACGGTCTTTAATGTCATTTCCCAAAACCACCTATGATTGATTCCACCTGTACTTAATTTATGGATTAATTCATATGTACTTAAAATTTTCCATGAACATTAAAAATTATTATTATAGTACTACTTATCATAATGATGATTTTATATTAGCGGTACTATACCAATATAAATATATAAACCGTTGTTAAGGTAGGTCCGCCACATAAGCTCCAGCAGTTGAATTTATCCAACCGCCACCCGTGACGAATCCTCCGGATGTATCGTAAATGACCACATAACGATACTCAAACATTCCTGCACTGCCCTCGTCATCATTAACCGTCAATACGATGGTGTAAATGCCTGGTGTCGCATAGGTATGTATATCAGAAACAGATCCTGAGCCGGAAGCTTCGGTCACTGTACCCGGGTTTGTACCATCTACTCAGTCCCACACAGCGGTTTGTGTGTCAGTGGTTCACGGGTCGGTAAAGCTAGTTGATGCGGTGATTGAGGTGCCAACCGATACAGGATCAACTGCTGTGGTAATGGGTCCGACGGTAGGAGCAACATTATTGATTGTAACAGATGCGGTATATTCGCTCTCTCCGCCTTCCTTATCCTTGATCTTACCCTTTTGGAGAGTGCAAGAACAAATGAGGGGCATGTATGGTACAGGGGTGTAGTCCCCTACTGGTTTCACTTATGCTTTTGACCGGGTCGACGGTACTGTCTATGATGTATATAACTGTGCGAATGCCTGTTGTCATTATCACTGCAGTTTTCGCTGTTGATTGAACTGTAACCTGCCTTTGTGAACCTCACCCATTCGCCACCTTATGCGATGAGGATGGGGGCAGGGGGCGAGGAGGAAGGTGGTGGAGTGCTGCCATGACTGTTAAATATATTTTATACCACATCATATTGCGAAGAATATGAATGATGTAACGTTAATGTAATCCCTACATTGGATGGATCTTCCATTAAGTTTTGATTATTTTCCAGATTCAATTCAACAATTTCGAACAAAAATGGATGTAATGATATTATAAAATTATTTTTTTCGAGATATATTTCTTCGATTTCTTTTTGGCTATATCCCGCTTTTATTAATTTTATCCGTTCTCTTGATGTTTCTAACATCTTTTTTACAACCCTGGACTTTAATGTAAATTTCTTGGAATTTCATCAAATCTTCCAATAATATTTTAATATTATAGTAGTTAATATAGGAATAGAGAATATAAATTGATGTCGACGATTTATTTCAATTTACAAAGTTTTTTTGATTTTAAATGTTCATAATAGTTTATAATAGTATTTAAAAACATATTATATGATTTTAAATATATATAACTCAAAATATGCATTAAATTTGAATTTTAACATTTAATAATCTTTTATTTTATTTAATATTATTGTTAATAATCTCTTTTTAATTCAATCATTTTAAGGGTATTTGTACTTTTCATCAAATCAATATCAATCCTATGTTGTTGATTCTATCATGGGCATATTTTATGCCAGGATTCCTGTTTTTTGCCAGTATGATGGGAGAAATGGGTGCAATGAGCGGTCCGATGCGCGAAAGCCAGCAGTTCAATCCTATCTTCACGTTCCCGGCCGTAGCCTCCCATCTTGTTCATTCAGGTATTGATAACCGAATCAGAGGGTAAGTTATCGATGTTCTTTTCCTGTTCCCATTAATCTCTCATGTTGGCATGTTGATACATTCGGGTGTATCTGATGTACCGGTCTCCAAGATAACAGTAAGTTTATTTATTTTGACAGTATCTGTGTATGTCATGATTCTGGCTTATGCCAGGTTGTTCATAGTAGGACTGCTTATGTATGGAAAGTGGACTCTATTGGTGAAATTGTCATATATATAAGAACAGGTTGGGATAATACTTTCAGGAAAAGCGGGGCACAATATGGAAGATGTATTATTCACACAGGAGGTCGAAAAGACCTATCACCTTGGAAAACTTGCGGTTCCTGTACTAAAAGGTATCAACATCTCCATTAAACACGGTGAGTTCGTGGCCATTATGGGTCCGTCCGGTAGCGGCAAGACCACGCTGATGAACCTGATCGGCCTCCTTGACAGGCCCAGCCGGGGCAAGTTCTTTCTGGATGGTGTGGATACATCCACTCTAACAGACATGGAACTAGCCAGGATCAGGGGCAAGAAGATCGGCTTCGTGTTCCAGACATTCAACCTCATATCCAGGTTCGATGCCCTGAAGAACGTGGAACTGCCCATGATATACCAGGAGATACCAAAAGTAAAACGCAGGGCCAGGGCCGTAGAGCTGCTGGAACAACTGAAACTCGCGGACCGCATGCATCATAAACCTCCGGAACTTTCAGGCGGTCAGAGGCAGAGGATCGCTATTGCCAGGGCACTGGTGAACCGGCCGGATATACTTCTGGCAGATGAACCCACGGGTAACCTTGATACCAGGACCGGGGAAGAAATTATGAATATATTCAAAAAACTTAATTCGAATGGCATAACAATTATAATGGTCACCCATGAACAGGAAATTGCAGATGCATGCCACAGGATAATCAGGATAAGAGATGGATTGATAGTATGAGAATGATAAAGATAATCGGATTTTTGCAGATATTACTGCTGATATTGCTGGTACAGTCTTCAGCGGCTGCTACCGATATTACGGTCCGCCCTTCGGTGATGGTGGAATACTCTGTCGACCCGGCATATCTTATGCCCGGTGATGAAGGTACCGTGACGGTCACACTGAAAAATGCAGCGGAGTTGTATTCATATTATTCTGCGCCCCAGGATAAGGAATTCGACCTTACTGCACAGGTATTGGAGGCATCTCTTTCGGGAAATAACGAAATTCAGGTAACCAGTGGAGCATACTATGATGTGGGACTGCTGGGACCAGGCGATACCATCGATTTTACCTATTCAATTATTGTCAGTAAGGATGCCGGGGATGGCATCGATTTCCTGGATTTTGT
>JAMJFV010000130.1 GCA_023544495.1 ANME-2 cluster archaeon | reverse complement strand
CGGGTTAAAATAGGCCAAGCCTCATTACCCGTCACGGATTCAGGATACTATTTTTTTCATTTCATTTTCCCTCCAAATTTTTCATTTCATTTTTCCTCCCAAAAAAAAATTATATATAATCTCCATCAATCCTCCAGGTAATCCCAGTCAATTTTCGGAGTATCCACTACGGACGGATCGCCGAGGTCAGCCTCATCTTCACCCTCTACCTGTGTTTCTATAAACCCAAAACCGAATGCTATATCATCAATATCAGTGTCGTCCTGGTCGCACATATTGATTTACTCTTAAATAAATAATATCCGCATTCTTTTTAACTATACGATAAAATCCCTACCATTTGCAAATTATTATTTCAGAATCGTAATAATATTCTTGTGGCAATGTCAGGCCACGGGGAGACGCACAAGCTAAAGATTTATCGTAAATATACGTAACAAAATGAGATCGGGTTATATGGTATAATTTGGTCATTAACATCCTGTTTTTTCTGCAAAAGAAAAAGGAGGCAGCAATGACTGGCCCACGATCCACATTTGACAATTTCTATACAGCAGAGCAGCTACATTCTGTTCCGACAGACTATACTCCTCTTAAACTCCCTCCCCCAGGCTCAACAACACAACTTGTTTTTCCTTCCGCAGGCCTGCTGCATATTTACCGCCCAAGTAGGAGACGCCGCATTATCAACCGAGCCGTGGACCGACTTGAACAGAGTGGACTGCCAGGAAGTGAGTTTGCGATTGCACATTTGTACGATAAGTATAGGCGCAACCTTTCTGCAACGACGCTCCAGCAAACAGGCCGAGTAGCCCTTGCTTTCCTGTCATTTTTTCAGGAGAACAATGGCCAGAATTTTGAACGTATAACCCGAAAGGATATTGCTGCCTTTGTTGAACGTGAACAGGACCGTGGACTGCATATCACGTCCGTCAAACATCACTTGGCAACTGTCTATGCCTTTCTCCAGTTCCTGGTGGATAATCAGATCCTGTCGGCGGACATCCTGCTGAAAAAAATTCGGATCCGGTTACCAGAAGTTTTACCCAAGGCGATCCCAGCCGAAGATCAGAAACGTCTACTTGCGGTTATCCAGAACAAGCGTGATCGGGCTTTGATACTCCTGCTTCTGCATACCGGCATGCGCATTGGTGAACTGCTCCAGGTTACCATGGCTGACATTGTTCTGCCCGAGCGTAAAATCCTTCTTTACATCGGTGAAAAGAATATGGAAGGCAGGGTTGTCTATTACAGTTCTGAGGCAGAAAAGGCATTGCGGGCCTGGCTGAAAATCAGGAAACCTGATCAGACACACCTGTTTTATGGAAACCGGCAAAAGCAGCTGAGCTGTACCCGTGCATGGATGATAATGCACGATTATCTGAAGAAGGCCGGACTCGCGGGCAAAGGCTACAGCCTGCATTCCCTGCGGCACACCTTTGCCACCAACCTGCTTAATGCAGGATTACGCCTGGAGGTACTGCAACAGCTTCTTGGACATCGCAGCATAGATGTCACCCTGCGTTATGCCAGGATGTCCAGTACTACCAGGGAGAATGAATACTTCAAGGCCATGGCCGTTATCGAGAAAGGAGAAAACAATGAACATCACCGAGTCAGCTCTCACCTACAAAAGGTATTTGAAGAGAAAAAACTGCTCCGCAAAAACCGTTAAAAACTACCTGCACAGACTGAAACAGTTCATGGTCTGGGTGGCCGTACCTGTTGAACAGGTGAGTTCTACCGAGATAAAACGATATATCGATTTCCTGCTTGAACAGGGGCTTCAGGCCCATACCATCAACTGCCATCTCTCTTCAATCCGCGGGTTTTATGATTATCTAAAGGATGAGGAAGAACTGGTGGCAAAAAATCCGGTGATCAGGGGGCTGGCACTCCGGGTGCCGCATCCTTTGCCAAAACATGTGAAAGATAATGATATTGCCGAGTTCCTGAAGAGTGTGAAAAAACCCAGGGACCTGGCCATATTTATGCTCATGCTCCGTTGCGGTCTCAGGGTCGATGAGGTCGCCAACCTGACTCTTGATGGTATTGATTACACTCGGAGTCAGATCCTGGTCAAATCAGGCAAAGGGGCAAAAGACAGGGTGGTGTTTATCAGCCATGATGCTGCAGTAGCCTTGGCCAGATATCTGCAGATCCGACTGGACACTGCGGAGAAAAAAGTCTTTCTGGTTGAAAAGGGAAAATATCGTGGTAAACCGATCTCGGTTCGGGGTATTCAAAAACGAATCGAATATTACTCCAAAAAAAGTGGCTTACAAATTTCCTGTCACCAACTGCGCCATACAATGGCAACACAACTGCTCAACGCTGACGCAGACCTGGTAAGCATCCAGGAAATACTCGGTCACACCAGGATTAAGACAACGCAGCGCTACAGCAAACTCTCAAATCTGAAGGCAGAAAGAGATTATCACGGGGCTATGGAAAAAATCATGGCCGGAGCTTCTCAGCAAGGGATACAACTCAGAGGAACCAGAGAAAAACAATAAGAATCTCTTGACTTCTTCTTAAAAAGGAGAAAAAATATATCAAGATAAGGAGCTAATATTAAAAGAAAAAACAGGTTTTGTTACGTATATATCGTAACAATCTTCACCCCTGTCAGTAATCAATTTTCCTGATACACCCCGCCGCATCGTTCTTCACATCGTAACCCATTGTACTGACAGGATATGCCGTCATCCTGTAAGGAAAAAAGGGGTTGAGGTATTCTTGAAAGGAGCGACCATTACCAGTAGGAGGTACCCATAAGCCATATGCTTTGTTAAGAATAACAACCGGCATCCGGTCATGAATCTTTCCCACCACGCTATTCGCACTGGTTGTGATAATTGCACAGAACTCTATTATCTTTCCATCGGGGTCAGACTGAAACCGATGGCGGGTGCGGTACCGGTGCTGGAGGAGTTAACCGGACACAGGATGGTTACCCTGATAACGGACCGCCCGGTACAAGACGGGATGGAAACGGTCATGCCGCCGGGCGTTTATGAAAATATTCGAATCGTGGCCATGGGCGCCCACGATGACAAGCCCCGGCATGTGCGGGAGCACTGTCTGGTATGCTTTATCGATGACCGGGCCGAGACCTGCTATCAGCTCAATGCCGCCGGAATTCGTCCCATTGTCTTCTCCCTGCCCTGGAACGATGGCCGGCATTCATTCCCTTTAGTCCGTAAATGCGATGAGGTTCGCTCCCTCTGTCTCTGATTCCCTTTTCCTCCACACTTCTCTTCAAAATAACTTGCATCGATTGTTTTGATAGTCATTCTCTTTTGAGAATTAAATTAGTAGACAGTATCCTGCCTAAGTTTTATAATCTTCGCAAGAGGGGTTAATATTGGTTTCAATTTTAATATCGACAGCGGGATCGACAAACTGACCATTCAGGTGATCAATGAAAAAAATAGCAACTGTTGTTGGCACGGCCCTCCTTATTACCGGATCGATAGCTATTGCAGCGGATAAATCTAACTTCCAGCTTTTCCTTCCTCCCATCATTCATTTGTTACTGTCGTCGTCGCCGTCACCAGCACCGTCAGGCTCAATATATTGTATTGACTGTCATGATGGAAATGGTGTTACAGGTGAGCCCTATTTAAACCCAACAACCGGACTCATAAGTGCATTCTACACTCCACAAACAGAGCCGGATGGCACTATGAAGAATGAACACCACTATTATTATGAGACTCGACCACGGACCTGTTCAAGTTGCCATGTTGCCATGTGTAATCTTCCTGCTGCTAATGACCCCAACTGCACGAGCATCGCAACCTGTGTTAATTGTCACAACTCTGAAAATTTAATTGGGTCTTTTGATTATCACAGAACCAAACATGACATGACAAATGTTCCGCAGCCGGCCTTGTGTCTCAACTGCCATGAGGGCAATGTTTTTGACGAGCATTCCGGCCGCACCCAGTTTGTTGCTGACCAAAGCGACCTCAAGTGCTCGCTTTGCCATTTTAGTAATAATCAAACCGTCAAGAATATAGTTACATCCGGTGGCGGACACGCCGGCGGCATGACCTACTGTGACGATTGTCACATTTCCCTGTCAGGCACGGGGACGCATGGCCAAAGTCACACTGATAATATTGCATTCGATGTCGAAGGTATCGACTGTACCACCTCGGGCTGCCATGTCCAGGATGTTGTCCTGGAGCATTTCGACAGTGGCTGGACCTGTTCCACCTGTCATGCCGGTGAAACCCTTGATTCAGACCCTGCCGTTGTTCAGGGTGTTATACTTAATGGTACGAATATTACCTGTGCAAGCTGCCACGGTGCTGACCGTCATCATACAAGTCCCAATGCCGCGGCGGGTAATTGTGAATACTGCCATGCCGATCCGAGACCGGGCGCCCAAGGCTCACCCTGGGATGCAGTCGCGCCTGGAGACTCCGGTTCGGCGTCCGGGGTTAATGTTCCGACCCAGATGGCTTGCCGGCAATGCCATGTCAAGTTCGACGGCACCAATATGAACGTATATAAATTCACCCGGAGTGATTATCTCTCGTATGCACTTGATTATAGCAAAACAGTTGTCCATACAATTCCAAATACTATCAACCAGATAAACAACTATGGCATTTGTTTTGACTGCCATGGAGGTGGAGGCACAATGGATGCCCCGTCTGTATCTATCTGGCATGCCCGCCCGGACCAGCATAACAGTTGGTGGCAATTTGATGTTTGGGTTTGGAATGACATGGAAAAACGTTGTGACGGTAGTTATGGTAATCCGTCTGGTGTATTTAGGTCTGGTGTAGGTAGTTATGGTGATTTCCTGCCTGGCAGAGGTTCAGGAACCATCAGTGCCTTCAACCTGTTCCAGGACCCCGGTTTTGGTTATATACCCGGTTCTTTGTTTGCCTATCCCTGCAGTAATTGGTATAAATACACAACGAGCCCCTATTCATTCACGCGTATTTCAATACCTGCTGTTCCAGGTAATGGCAATACTTCCGGCTCGGTACCGGTATTTCCCTCCATCTGCCCCAGGACACCCGAGGGTGAGGTCTGCCCAACTCAATAATTAGTTAGGTCTAATACGAGAAACATAGTAAAATCCAGGGTGCGTTTTTTTTGGCTCAACAGTAATAAGCATTTCTTATCATCTCAATGTTTGATCGTTGAAGCCAATGAAAGGTTTTCTTCAGACAAGTCACGATAAATATGGAGGTGATATCTGTTTCATTTCGCACCAATTGTCAGCCAACTATTTCAAATAGTTTCAAGCCAAGAAATGCATAACCCCCGGTTGAACTAAGCGCTTCGCGCAGTTCTCCTGCAAACTCAATTCCTTATAGCACAGAACACCCACCCCTGTCCCGCCTGATATACTTCTGAAAGAGGTCTCTCATTATTCACTCTTTCAGAGGAGGTACATCATGGCAACGCAACTCAGAAAACGCATGCTCGAAGACATGCAGCTCCGCGGCATGGCTGAAAAAACTCAGGAATCCTACCTTCGCTCCGTCCGCAAGCTGGCCGAACACTACAACAAGTCGCCCGACCTGATCACCGAGGAAGAACTCCGCCAGTATTTCCTCTACCTCACCAATGTCAAGA
>JAMJFV010000012.1:18805-21588 GCA_023544495.1 ANME-2 cluster archaeon | reverse complement strand
TGAAACGTACCGGTATTTTTATGGCCTGCATGAGCCATGATATGTCACCGACCGACATCCATTAAAACAAGGATTGAAACATTACAGAATCTGATCTTCTGGACGCAAAAATACACGTCACCGACCGACATCCATTAAAACAAGGATTGAAACTCCAAAACTTTAAGGTGTGCTCCACATCCTGCGGGTCGTTAGAAGAGACACCCCAGAAAATAGGGTATGACAAGTTTTTTGCAGTTCTGATTAATTTGAAGAAGGAAACGAAATGCTTCTGATTCCTTTTTGTCTGAAATAAAAGTTGCTCCCGCTCAGAGCAACCTCGACCTGATACTTACTTCATACAGCAGCAGTATCCCCAGAACCATGAACAACCAGAATAACCAGCGCTGCAATCGCATTCCCCCCACCAGGTCAATGGTCACGGAACGGATACCATTGAATCCGTGGTAAACTGCAAGAACCAGTATTACCAGGAAGAAATCCGTAGAAAGTATGTATAACAACACCCCGTCAAGGGGTGTCTTGAACTCGAACCTGAAATGCATGCCCCACATGTGGGCCATAAAATACACCACCAGCAGTATGCCAGTGATGCGCTGTAAAACCCATGACCACATGCCTGCACCTGTGTAGGTAGTAATCTTCATGTTATTTCCTCCGGTTGAATATGTTCTTTATCCTGTTCTTCGGTATCTGTCGGCGCAGGGCCAGGATACCCCGGGTAGGAGTGACCTTTTTTGGACACACAGCTGTGCATTTGAATACCACATCACATCCCCATACACCCGAGTTGTTGTCCACAGCCTCAAGTCTTGCTTGCTTATCTTTTTCCGGTTCCCTGGGGTCCAGGGAGAACCGCCATGCTTTAGCCAGCGCAGCAGGCCCCAGGTACATCTCATCCCTGGCAGCTGCCGGACATGCCCCGTGGCAGGTGGCACACAGGATACAGCCGGTATAGACCTCTATCTTCTGTTCAACTACCGGGCTCATCAGGTTACCGCCCTCCGGTACATCCTCTCCAGCCGATATCCACGGTTCGATAGAGTCCAGCAGTTCATAGAAATGATCCATATCTACCACCAGGTCCCGTATGACCTCCATGTTGGGCAGGGGCTCGATGAGTATCTCACCCTTTGCCACCCTGGTAACCGGTCTGGCCAGGGGCCCCCATTTCACAGCATTCACTACCATCTCGTTCCCGGCATCACTGACCTGGGTACGGCAGGCCAGCCTTGGGACCTTGTTAATAAGCATAGCACAGCTTCCGCAGACGGCACCCCGGCACGAATACCTGAAACACAGTCCTCCGTCCAGCGCCTCCTGCACAATGAACAACGCCTCCAGCACGCTCATGCCAGGTGTCTCTTCTACCGGGAACGTCTCATGCCAGACACGTTCACCGTCCTGCCGCCTGATCTTCAATGTGACCATCAGTATTCTCTCCTTTTAGGCTGGAACCGCGATATATTGACATCCTTAAACTCAAACCTGGGACCATCCGGAGTCTGGAAGGCAAGGGTATGGCTGAGCCAGTGTTCATCATCACGCTCCAGGAAATCGGTCCGGTAATGGGCACCCCTGCTCTCTTCCCTGGCAAGTGCCCCTTCTGCAATGACCTGTCCCAGCTCAAGCATTCCTTTCAGTTCAATGGCATTGAGCAATTCAAAATTGAAAGACGTTGCACTGCTTTTGACGCGCACGTTTCGCCCCCTCCCCCTGAGTTCCCTTATCGTAAGAACGGCTCTCTGTAATCCGGCCCGGTGCCTGAACACACCCACCTCCTGCTGCATCACGGACCTCAGCTCATCCCTGACAACAGCAAAACTCTCACCCTCATCTCCCATCAGGTCATACACGGCCTGTTTTTCACGGACCAGAGCATCAGAGTGTGCGCCATCGGCTGGCATAATGGTCCCTTTCACATAATCTGCAGCATGCTCGCCAGCCCTTTTTCCAAAGACGATGGTCTCGAGCAGTGAATTGCCCCCCAGCCGATTCGCTCCGTGGACACTGACACATGCACACTCTCCGGCCGCAAACAGTCCTTCCAGTGGTGTTGCACCGTTGCTATCGCAGGGAACACCCCCCATGGAATAATGCTGCCCGGGCTGGACCGGAATTGGTTCCTTAACAGGATCGATACCTGCAAAATCAATGGATATCTGCCTGATCCCCCCCAATCTCTCGTTGATCATCTTCTCACCCAGGTGGGTAATATCCAGATGAACATACCCGCCATCGAATCCCCTGCCCTCATCGATCTCGGTCTGGATAGACCTGGCCACAATGTCGCGTGGCGCCAGTTCCATCATATCGTGTGCGTAAGAGGCCATGAACCGCTCATGCAGCCGGTTATACAGGTATCCCCCCTCTCCGCGGGCACCTTCCGTCATGAGAATATTACTCCCCAGAAGCGTGGTTGGATGGAACTGGACGAATTCCATATCCTGAAGCGGTACACCGGCGTGGTAGGCCAGGCTTATCCCGTACCCCCGGTTGATGATGGCATTGGTGGAACGCTGGTATATCCTGCCGTACCCGCCCGTGGCAAGGACCGTAGCCTTTGCCCCGAACGCCTCCAGTGTTGAACCGGGAGTATGCATAGCGATAAGACCGGTACATCTATCCTCATCGACCACCAGTCTGGTCACTAACCATTCCCGGTATATCCTGATACCGGCCCGTAACACCTGTTCATGCAGGGTATGCAGCAGGTTGTGCCCGGTCCTGTCGCCTGCATAGCATGTCCGGGGAAATCCTGCGCCGCCAAAAGGACGCTGTGC
>JAMJFV010000012.1:0-18798 GCA_023544495.1 ANME-2 cluster archaeon | reverse complement strand
TCCTGTCGCCTGCATAGCATGTCCGGGGAAATCCTGCGCCGCCAAAAGGACGCTGCGCGATGTGACCGTCCGGGGTGCGGGAGAACAGGGTTCCCCAGTGTTCCATTTCAAGCACCCGGCGGGGTGCATCCCGGCACATGACCTCAACAGCATCCTGGTCGGCCAGGTAATCGCTGCCTTTGACCGTATCCAGTGCATGTGCTTCCCAGCTGTCGTCCTGGCCAAGCGCAGCATTGATACCACCCTGTGCAGCCACTGAATGACTGCGGATGGGGTGCACCTTGGATATTACAGCAACATCCGCACCCTTGAGGTGTGCCTCAAGAGCAGCCCTCAGACCTGCGAGGCCGCCGCCGATTATAATTATATCATGGTTTATCATTTCTTTACCGCTGCCATCCTGAGCGGGTCGAGCATTGTATCAACTTCGTTCTCAGTCAGTAATCCAGAATCAAGCACCACATCCCGTATCGTCGTATTGTCCCGGTAAGCCCGGGAAGCGATATCTGCTGCTGTTTCGTATCCCAATTTCGGGGCAAGTACTGTGGTCAACGCAAGGCTTTTACCGGCAAGTGCGCGGCAATGACCGGCATTGGCTGTTATGCCCTGAAGACATTGACGGGTAAATGATTCCACTGCCCCGGACAATAGTTGTATTGAACCCAGAAGGTTATGTGCCATTAAAGGAGTGAAAACATTCAGTTCTAACTGGCCCGCCTGGGCTGCCATCATAATGACAGTGTCATTTCCCACGACCTGGAAACACGCCATATTGAGCATTTCTGCCATAACCGGATTGACCTTACCCGGCATGATGGATGATCCCGGCTGGACAGCAGGAAGTTCAATTTCACCAATACCGGTCCTGGGTCCGCTTGAGAGCAGGCGCAGGTCATTTGCAATCTTGATAAGGCTTACTGCAATGCTGCGAAGTGCCGACGATGCAGTGAGTATAGCACTGGCACCCTGGGTTGCTTCAAATGGATCTCGCGCCAGCCTGAATGTTAAGCCAGTTATACGGTTCACCTCAGATACTGCTATCTCACCAAAACCTTCAGGTGCGTTCAATCCTGTCCCAACCGCAGTACCACCCATGTTCAATTCCGCCAGGGCATCCATTGAGGTGGACAGGCCCCTGATCCCCAGTTCCACCATACGGGCGTACCCGCCAAATTCCTGGCCGAGAGTTACCGGAACTGCATCCTGCAGGTGTGTCCTGCCAGGTTTGACGATATCCCGGTACTCGACTGATCTGGCAATGAGTCCTTCATGCAATATAGTAAGTACCGGCAGCAACGTGTTGCTGAGTGACTCCATTGCTGCGATGTGAATAGCAGTGTGGATAGTATCGTTGGAGGACTGGGACATATTTACATGGTCATTGGGATGGATAATGCCATACCGTCCCCGGGCTTCGCTCATTATCTCCAGGGCACGGTTGGCGATAACCTCGTTTGCGTTCATGTTCTGTGACGTCCCGGCCCCGGACTGGAACGCATCCACAACGAACTGGTCATCGAACCAGCCTTCCCTTACTTCCGATGCCGCCCGGATTATGGGCCCACCGATGGCAGGGTCCAGTTTGCCGGCATCCATATTGGCTTTAGCAGATGCCTGCTTTACCACAGCCTGTGCCCAGATAAAAACAGGCGGCAGTTTCAGGCCGCTTACCCTGAAATTCCGGGCGGCACGCACTGTCTGGGGTCCGTAATACACATCATCAGGTACTTCCACCTGGCCTAATGTATCCCACTCCATACGTACCATATGTACACCTATAATAGAGCCCTCTTCAATGCTGCTTCGAATCTGTCCAGACCCTCGTCAGCTTCCTCCCGGGTCATGACAAGGGGTGGTGAGAAACGGATGACAGAATCACCGCATGAAAGCAGGATGATGCCTTCTTTGTATCCTTCAAGAATTATCCTGTCCCTGATATCAGGGTCAATGGAGCCATCCGGTTTTACCATTTCAACCCCTATCATCAGTCCCAGACCACGTACATCCCCTATGCCGGGATATTCAGCCTGCATCTCCTCAAGCCGTTGCACAATATACATGCCCAGATCCTTTGCCTGGTTGCCCAGTTCTTCCTTTTCCATAAACTCCAGTGTCGCCAGTGACGCTGCCGATGCCAGCAGGTTGCCTCCGAAGGTGTTTGAATGAATACCGGGTGGCCAGTCCATGATATCGCTGTCCGATAACATGACCCCCATGGGAAGACCGCCGCCAATCGCTTTTGCCATGCATACGATATCTGCCCTGACCCCGAAGTTCTCCATGGCCATGAATGTCCCGGTACGGTAGCACCCTGCCTGTATCTCGTCAGCCACCATCAGCACGTTGTGGTCGTCACAGATGCGTCTGACCTCCTTGTGGAACTCGGGTGGCGGCACGATATATCCACCCTCTCCCTGTATGGGTTCTACCACAATGGCTGCAGTGTCATCAGGGCTCAATTCCCGCTTGAATATGACATCTTCGATATATGCAGCACACTGGATGCCGCAGCCAGGATACTCATTATTGAAGGGACAGCGATAGCAGTATGCGTAATGGGAATGCACCGTCCGGATCGCAGGAAAATGTATCTTTTGCCTGACCTTGGAGCTCGTGAGCGAGAGCGACCCCAGTGTCCTGCCATGAAAACCACCATAGAATCCTATGAGGGCCTGCCTGCGGGTCTTCCACATAGCCAGTTTGATGGCAGCTTCTACAGACTCGGTCCCGCTGTTGCAGAAGAACACCCGGTCATAGTGAGTCATCTGTGCGAGCTTTTCAGCCAGTTTTACGGGGGGCTCGGCAAAGAAGTCGGGGAATCCGCAATGTGATATTTTTGCCAGTTGTGCGGTTATGGCATCTGATACTGCCGGGTTGGAATAGCCGGTATTCATCACTGCAATGCCTGCCACGAAATCAATGTACTCCTTGCCTTCCACATCAGTGATGGTGACCCCTTGTGCCTTTTCTATCACCAGCGGGTACGGGCGTGCCAGGCATGAGGATATAACATCACAGTCACGTTCGATGATGTTCCTGGCTGTTGGTCCGGGTGGTTCGATCATACAGTGCCTCGTTCTAATCTATCTGTGCCTTTTGCAGCTTTCCGCTGTAATCGAAATACACGGCCTTGACCTCGGTAAATTCTTTCACAGCATCGGTGCCTGCCTCCCTGAACCCGTTACCTGTCCCCTTCACGCCGCCGAAGGGCAGGTGTACTTCCGCACCAATGGTGGATGAATTGATGTAAGTGATCCCCGCATCTATCTTTTCGATAGCCCGAAACGCGCGGGTCATATCTCTGGTATATATTGATGATGACAGGCCGTAATCGGTATTGTTGGCCGCTTCGATAGCTTCATCAATTCCGGATACGGTTATCAGGGCTACGACGGGCCCGAATATCTCTTCGCGGGCAATACGCATATCCTGGGACACATCCGTAAAGATGGTAGGTTCGAAGAAATAGCCAGGCAGTCCCGGATCAGCTACATGGCCGCCAGTGAGCAGCACAGCCCCCTCATCCTGGCCGATACGGGCATAATGCTCTATCTTATCCAGCTGTGACTGGTTGATTACCGGGCCGACATCAGTTTCGGGGAGCAGGCCGTCGCCCAAGTTAAGCGCTCTCGTCCTGACCAGCAGTCTGTCCGTGAATGCGTCCTTCACTTTCGTGTGTACAATGACCCTGCTGGCAGCTGTGCAGCGCTGGCCTGTGGTGCCGAATGCACCCCAGATGACCCCGTCCACTGCAAGGTCAAGGTCTGCATCATCCATAACCAGGATGGGGTTCTTGCCGCCCAGTTCCACCGATACCCGTTTCATCACCTTGCCGCACTCGCTCACTATCCACTTCCCGGTCTCCAGGCTTCCGGTAAATGAAATAGCCCTGATACCGGGATGATGGACAATGGCACGTCCCACGGTACTTCCGGGCCCGAACACCAGGTTGATAACACCCGGGGGTAGACCTGCTTCCATGAGCACTTCCACCATTCGGATGGTCAACAGAGGAGTGTCACTGGCCGGTTTCATTACAATGGTATTTCCTGCTACCAGTGCGGGCATCACTTTCCAGGCCGGGATGGCCATGGGAAAGTTCCATGGTGTTATCATTCCGATGACGCCGATGGGGCGAAGTATGGTCATACAGAACTTGTTCTTCAACTCGGAAGTGGTGGTCTCACCGAACATGCGGCGGCCTTCACCCGCAGCATACAGGGTAATGTCGATAGCCTCCTGGATGTCACCCCTTGCCTCTGATATGACCTTTCCCATCTCCCGGGTAAGAAGTCTTGCCAGTTCTTCCTTTCGCTCTTCAAGGATGCGGGCTGCTTTGAAGAGTATATGTGCCCGTTTAGGGGGCGGTGTCTCGCTCCAGGACGTAAAGGTCTCCTGTGCGGATCTGACAGCACGGGTTATGTCATCGCCGGATGCGACCTGCAATGTGGCAAGTTTTTCCAGCGTTGCGGGATTGGTGTCATCGAACGTATCATTGGTCGATGACCCAACCCACTCTCCATGTATAAATAATTGGTACTCCTGCATAATGATTCCCCAATATTAACATTGAAAATTAAGGGTAATAAGTGTTTGCTGTTCACAGTGATAAGATTTTAAGGAGTGTTGAAATAGTTCCTATATTTCAATGTGAAATTATTATATTTTTTTCATTAGTTCTATACAATCATTACAATATAACACATAAGTATAAATTAGTCATGGAAACATAAATTGTACTGGCAATATTATGAATGACATAAAAAACAATTTTCAACAACGGACAGCCATCCTGATTGATGGCCAAAACATATACCTGTCAGCAAAGACAAGAGGTGCAAAGCCAGATTATGGTGCGCTCATAGATTCAATGGACTCCAGGTCGATCACCAGGGCTATACTATACAATGTCTCGCCTGAAGGAATTGACCAGTCAAAGTTTGTCCACACAATGGAAAAACTGGGTTTTGAAGTAAAGTCCAAAAAGCCGCGCAAACTTCCGGACGGTTCCATCAAAGCAGACTGGGATATGCAAATTGCCATAGATGCCCTGGCCCTTGCCGATAAAGTGGATATCATGGTTATCCTGACAGGCGATAGTGACTTTGTACCCCTGGTTTATGCCCTTCAGTCAAAAGGAGTGAAAGTGGAGATTATTTCATTCATTGAGAATACGGGAAACGAGTTGATCATAGCTGCTGACAGATATGTGGAAGTAACCAATACTATGTTAATATACGAATGAAAGGACACTTCGATTTGAAAGATCGACCCGCATAACTGTGAGAAATTCCCTTCGAGCGACACCAGAACTACTTAAACTATATAAAGGTATAAATACCCTATAAGATGGTAGTGATTATCATGGCTAATGTTGATGACCCTAAAGATACTATTAAAATAGAAAATGTTGTAGCTTCCACTGCTATCGGTACCACACTTGACCTGCCCAAAATAACCATGAAGCTTGATGGGGCCGATTATAATAAAGAACGTTTCCCGGGAGTGGTGTACAGGACAAAGGACCCCAAGACCGCAGCCCTGATCTTCGGAAGCGGCAAGATCGTATGTACCGGTGCTAAGAGTATTGAAGATGTTCATAACGGCCTGAAAAAGGTATTCAATGAATTAACAGATATGGGAGTCGAGGTTATGGATAATCCTGAGATAACAGTGCAAAATATTGTAGCTTCCGCTGACTTGGGTACAGTTCTTAATCTCAACGCTATCGCCATAGGACTGGGGCTTGAGAACATCGAATATGAACCGGAACAGTTCCCGGGACTGGTGTACAGGTTAGCAGTCCCTAAGGTGGTCATGCTCCTGTTCGGTTCGGGTAAACTTGTGGTCACTGGCGGAAAAAAACCAGAAGATGCACACGCTGCAGTTGATAAAATCGTAGAGGAACTGGATAGTCTGGGATTGATGTGAATTCCGGTCACACTTTTCCTATAACCGACCATCACATGCACCTTGACCACCGGTGTCAGGGTACAGAGGCCGCAAAAGCATTCAAGCGCGCAGGCGGCACCCATATTTTTTTAGTTTCAAAACCTTCATGGACCATAGGTGTAACGATAAACCAGCCAGATGATTATCGATTGGTGTTCAATGAAACTGTCGAAATGGCCAAAGCCGTTCAGGAGATCGGTGTGACAGCTTTTCCTGTGCTGGGCGTGCATCCGGCCGCTATTACCAGGATGTATGGCAGGGTTGGGCTGGACAGGACGATCGAGTTGATGCGGTCTGGCCTTGAGATCGCGGCCGGGTATGTTGAGGAGGGGCTTGCTGTAGGTTTGAAATCAGGCCGTCCTCATTATAAGGTTGAACCTGCTTTATGGGATGCTTCAAATGATATACTGGCCTATGCTATGGAACTGGCAAGGGAGGCAGGATGTCCTGTGCAGTTGCATACCGAAACTGCAACACCTGAGGGTATCGGTGAACTGGCCGGCATGGCACGTACAGCCGGACTGTCCCCTGAGAACGTAGTAAAGCATTTCTCGCCACCCATGATACCTGAATTTGCACAGTGTGGTATATGGCCCGGCGTGCTTGCCGGTAAAGGGATGATAGAGGAGGCACTGGCCCAGGGGGACCGATTCATGATGGAAACGGATTATATCGATGACCCACAGCGTCCCGGTGCGGTGCTGGGTGTCAGGACCATACCACGAAAGACCCTTGCATTAGTGGATACGTGGGGAGATGAGGTCTTCTGGAAGATCCACAAGGAAAATCCTGAAAAGGTATATCATATCGAGATTGAACGCACCACAACATAAATATAGAACTTCAAACATACAAAAATCGAATTCCGTTACTCAGTTAATTAAAACCAAATATCATTTATAATGGAGATTATCACATGGCAGCACAATTAGGCGGTCAGCCAATAATGATCCTCAGACAGGGGACACAAAGGACTACAGGTAGAGATGCCCAGAGGGGAAATATCATGGCAGCCAAAGTGGTTGCATCGGCAGTACGTTCCACCCTGGGACCAAAGGGTATGGACAAGATGCTGGTGAATTCTGCAGGCCAGGTTACCATTACCAACGACGGCGCGACCATCCTGGATGAAATGGATATCAAACATCCTGCGGCCAAAATGGTCGTGGAGGTCGCAAAGACCCAGGATGACGAAGTGGGCGACGGCACCACGACGGCCGCCGTACTGACGGGAGAACTGCTGGAAAAAGCAGAAGAACTGCTGGATATGAACGTGCACAGCACCACAATTTCAAAAGGATACCGTATGGCTGCTTTTGAGGCACACCGCATTCTGGAAGGCGTATCGTTCAAGGTGACTGAAGATGATGTGGATACCCTGGTAAAGATAGCCGGGACAGCTCTTACCGGCAAGGGTGCGGAATCTACAAAGGATATTATTGCACCGCTTGTGGTCAGGGCCGTAATTGCTATTACTGAGACAGATACAAACGGTAGGAAGACCGTGGATATTAAGGATGTTATGATGGAGCGCAGGGTGGAAGGTAGTGTGGACGATACCGAGCTTGTGGAAGGGCTTATCATTGACAGAACCCGTACACACCAGAGCATGCCCACCAGGGTCGATAATGCCAGGATCGCAATCCTTGCCACACCCATTGATGTACGGTCAATGGAATTCAAGAATGAGATATCTCTGACAGGCACAACACAGCGCCGTGCTTTTATTGAACAGGAAGAACGGATGATGAAGGAAGTGGTGGATAAAGTAATCAATAGCGGGGCCAATGCAGTGTTCTGCCAGAAAGCGGTTGATGATATGGCGCGCCATTACCTGGCAAAAGCCGGTATATTTGTTATTCACAGGGTAAAGAAGAAGGACCTGAAACTGCTTGCACAGTCCACGAACGGTAAAATTGTTACCAATCTTGATGAACTTACTCCTGACGACCTGGGCAATGCCGGTCTGGTCGAAGAAAAAATGGTAGGTAACGGCGAGATGATATTTGTACGTGATTGTCCCAATACAAAGGTTGTATCCATTATCCTTCGAGGCGGCACCGAACAGGTGGTGGATAATCTTGCACGGGCCATGAACGATGCCCTGCGTGTGGTAGGCGTGGTCATTGAGGACGGACGGGTCGTGGCCGGCGGCGGGTCACCTGAAGTGGAACTGTCATTACGGTTAAAGGAATATGCTGCTACATTGAAGGGGAGGGAACAACTGGCAGTGATCAGGTTCGCAGAAGCTGTAGAAGTAATTCCCAAGACCCTTGCAGAGAACAGTGGTCTTGATTCCATTGATAAACTCGTGGAACTCAAAAGCAGACATGAAGCAGGGGAAAAGAATGCCGGTTTGAATGTCTTTAAGAACAGGGTGGAAGATATGAAGCTCTCTGGTGTTGTAGAGCCATTGAGAGTGAAACTCCAGGCAATTGATTCGGCATCGGAGGCGGCCAACATGATATTGCGCATTGATGATATGATAGCTTCCAGCGGCAGTAACGGGCCAAAACAGGCACCTGGAATGAAAGACTACCAGGTTTAAGCAAGGATGGGGGGGCGAATGAATGCCCCGTCCATTTTTTTTTATTCTGTAAATACGATGTTCTTCACATCATGGGGAACAATGTGGCATTGCATACATCTGGGATATGTTTCATGTATCGCCTTCTCATGCGGCAATCCATGACAGGATTCACAATCCGGCAAATAGTCATGTTCTGGATGACAATAGATGCATCCTAATTCTTGATGTTCAGTGCCACTTTCGTGTAATGTGGAATTGATGGCATTATGACATACCGCACAGACTCCATCCCGGGTGCCTGCCGGAAATTCTATAACCACAGGGTCATGTGCCGGATGACATTCTATGCAATCGGTGCTGGTCATATTCTGAGCATGGGGTGTATGACAAGAATTGCATTCAGGAATATTTTCATGATTTGAATGGCATTTCGTGCAAAGAAGAGTGCTGTGTTTCGTACTACTTGATTCCAGTACAGTAGTGATCCTCTCATGGCATGCTGCACAGTTCTCATTGGAAACATTTTCAGTATAATCAATATCCAGTGGTGAATGGGCAGGATGGCAGACCAGACAATTTTCATATATCAGGTGTATCCTGTGTGGACCATGACAGTTTATACATGCTTCGACATACGTGTGTTCTGGATGACAGTAGACACACTTTAGATCTGCATGCCTGCCTTCCAGCGACCTATAACCAGATGCTTCGATATGGCATTCGTCACATTCCTGACCTGAAATATTCAATTCCTGGTACTCCCTTATTGAAGAAAATTGCAGGGGCTCATCCCACTGGGAAATAAATCCAAATCCGGTCATGACGAATACTATGATAATTATCCCGGGCAGGATATTCGATCTCTTGAAGGGATTCTTATCTTGGCGGATCAGGGTAAACCCTATCAACAATAATCCTATTAATGCTAAGGCCCACAGTGGTATTTTTAATCCAAATGGTCTGCCGGCCGAATTTGCAGTTCGGTCTATTGAAAATTCAATGTGGTTGACCGGGCCCCATTTATTATCGCGTTCCATGGAGTGAACATATACCGTATGATTGCCCGGTTCAAGTCTGGTGGTATTAATGGTGAATTCAGCTTCTTCGATCTGTTCATCGAATATCCCATCATTCGGCATTACCGATATACCCGTTCCCGGTTGACCTTCAATATCTATGAAATATTCTATGTCCCTGACCTTCATGTTCCAGCCGGCCATGGAAGTGACTTTTACATCTACCTGTTGTCCTGGTACTACCTCTGTTGACCCGGTTTCGATTTTTATGATATTAGGTGTCAGCGGTTCGAATACATTGATCACATGCTGTCCGGGATAATCTGCCCCGTGGCACCGATGACAATCTTCAGCCTGGCCGTGGGGTTCATCGCTGATATCCACGGCACGATAGGTTGGGTTTTCCAGGTTAACATGACAGTCTTCACACTGCCTGGGATATAAGTAATCTGCAGGATGTCTGCCTGGGTCCACTCCTTCACCGTGACAGGCCCAGCAAGCCCTGTTAATATCATTGGTAAGATTACTTAAAGGGGCATTGAGAGTGCTGTGACCCCCCAGCCGGGTCTGGATGGCATTGACCGAGGAAATACCAAAACCATTACTGACATCATGACAATAGACACAATCAGAACCACCATCCAGGCCCTCGTTCAGTGATGGCACATGGAATGTATCAGGGATCCCGCCCAGTGAAAATACATTGCTGGTATGCAGCTGGCTTGTATTATACCCTCCCAATATTTCATCATTATCTATTGCCATAAGCCCTGAAATTACTTTGACATCGGATACAATTACAGCATCGGAATCCGGTCCGTGAAATACACTCTCTATCAAGGCAGAAAAGGTAACTACATCATTGATCGTATGTCCATCATACGATAGATCCTCTTCATATTCCAGATACTCCCCTTCTTTGTAGACACCTTCTTTAACAATGCTCCCTGCCCTGGCCAGTTTCATGAGTGCTCTTTTACTATTGATGTCTACTTCTTCGGCGGTCAGGGTAAAGTTCCTGCCGATTTCCAGGCTCGCATTACTCCCTTCTCCGATTGAAAAGTCTCTTTCAAAAAGGATCTCTTTGTCCCGGGTATCTTCATCTGAATGGTCCAGTAATTTCTCTACATAGTATATCCGGTCTTCATCTTCATCCAGTATAAGATATTTTTTCCTGTCAATCACATAATCATCAATATGACAGGCCCAGCAGGCAGTGTCATTATCTTCAGGATGAATACGTTTCCAGACGCTTGCTTTAACATCGACAAACTCTGTCTTCGAGCTCCTGAAGACAGCAGTAACATTCAGTTTAAATACTGTGGTCTTTATCGACGTGCCTGAATCTCTGATCCTGGTTTCATACGTATAGTTCTGGGCATCATCAACCACAATGTCATCGAGTATAAGGTCATTCCGGTACAATCGCAGGTATGCGCCACCTCCATCGGCTGCTATATCTTCAAATACCAGGAAATAACGATTACCAAGATACCATTTCTCACCAACATACAGCTTTTTTTCCCATTTTTTCTTTGAGAATCTGGAAATATTATCTGTCGGGTCAGGAGCATTACCCCATTTTTCTGCATGGTCTTCATCAAGGTGGCAGTAGATGCAACTTGTTGTATTGATCAGATCTGACGTGGAGCCGTAATGGGATACCAGTGAAGTATCAGAAGGAATCGTTTTATCCCGGTGAAAAACGACGCTATTCAGGTGACAGGCCGGACAATCAACGGTCGTACTGATATTTTGGTCAATCTTATCTACATATTTGAAATGTTCATAGACCATTGGCTCATTGAAGATGGATTGAACCACATTGTGGCAATCCATATTGCTACAGTTCCTGGGGTTCCCGTTGTAGACCGAAGCCGGGTGGCCTCGTGGCTGGCTTGCTTCTGATCCGTCCCCTTCGCCATGACATGCCCAGCAGCGTGCGTTATTTTCATCGACTGTTACGGCTGCGCCTTTATTCAGGTCAACATGAATTGCGTCTGATGTATTCATTGCCGATACATCGATCCGGAACTTTTCACGTACTGATGTCAATGCATCAAGATCATGGCAGCCCGAACAATCTTTTCCGGCACCTGAGGTCATTCTTTTGTCATGAAAAGTAAAAGACCCGATAAGATCGGAAGTGGAGAAGTGACATGAATAACAGTCGCTGTTATTTGTGATATTCAGGAACGTGTGGTTGAATTTGCTGGAATTGTTCGGATCAGTGGGTTTACCCCATGAGATATTATCAAAATTTTTATAATGGCACCACATGCATTCGGTTGTATTATTTGTTGGTGTAACTAAATTATTCGTATCAAGATAATGCGAAACAAAATTCAGTGCAGTCTTATGAGTGACATTTGTAGTTGGAACAGGAATAGACAATGAATTGTTATGACAGAATGTACAATTGGTCGAGATCGAAGTCCTGATATCCTCACCTGAAGGCTGATGTTCGGGTATCTGGATCGGATCGATCCGCAAATTGTTCTTATTCAATGGCAAATCATCAAAATGGCAATCTTCACATACAGGTAGTTGCGAGACATTATTGGAATGAACGGGATTAATTCGTTGATCAGCATAATCAACATGACATCCCCAGCAGACTTTAGAGATCTGAGTATAATTACTGCTGTCAAAATCTCCTGTTATATTATTATGAGAGCTATTGAAAAATCCCGATTTGCTGAGTATGGATCCATTCCAGTTCAGGGTTGCATAGGTCCCACCTTCTAAATGACAGTTTGTACAATTGTTTCCATGATCTATCTCTGCGGGTATTGGGTGACAGACCAGACAATCACTGATCTTAATTACTCCCCCATTCCTATATGGATGACACTCAATACATTGAAACCCCTTATTCTCTACTAACAGGTGATGTGGATATGATATGTTGGAACTATGACAGACTCTGCAGTCATGTTCTACTAATGCCCGGGAACTGTCAATATTAGCTGCGAACACTATCAGCAAGAACGTCAGGACTATAAAGAAATTACTGCGCATCGATATTGATTCACCCCTATCATTGTCATATTCCTCAGTTCCATAGTTCTATCAGGCATACGTAGTGATGCGATACATTTTTTAAAAAAAATGATAGGGATCTGGTATCAGATCCCCATGTTACTTCCAAATATTCCCGGACCAGAATTATTCCACAACCTTCCTTTCCACGATTAAGAATTGAGGTAATTCAGGTAGAATATTCAATGAAGCTTTATTGCTGCTCGTACTTCCGTTCTTTACCACCCATAAACCATAATTGGCTGGTTCAAGTGTCCCCGGGAAGGTTACTTCTATTTCTGTTTGAGTTATGGAATCCGGTACCAGGATCAGGTCGTTATCCAGAACTACATTGGATGTATAGGTAATTCCCTTATAGGTATTTACAAAGTTGCTACCATAGATAATTACGGGCATATCCTGACCAGCTGTTATGTCTCCTGGTTCGATCGAATCAATTTGTGGAACCGTGGGTCCATCAAAAGGAGGCTCACTGGCTATAACAGATGATGCGGCAAAGATCAATGAATTAACATCTGTATTACTCAGGGGATATACGCTGTAATAATCAAACCATCCATGGCATCCCCAGCAGTCCCAGTTTTCACCAATATGACCGTATCCAAGCTGACCTGTTGTAGTATCGTAGTTGTACTGGATACTGTGCAGTGACTTGATACCATGACATTGTTCACATTTTCTAATGTCAAGCAAATCACCAGTTGGCATGTGGCAAACCGTACAATTTCCGGATAATTGGCCCAGGCTATGGTGTGTCCCCTGGTTTGACTGAATCACTGGATCAGCTGACGCATCCATTTCATGGCAGGCTTCACAACCTCCAACTTTTAATCCGGATGAATCATTTATGAATTTATAACTGGTGTCCGGTGTTACCATAGATTTATTATAGGTTGGTATCTCGTGTCCATCACCAGGATCGTCTACTAAACTACCATGGCAGTGACTGCAATTCAGATTCTCGGCAGCTTCTGTTTCATGGTGAGGAGAGCTAAGATGACAGTCCAGACAATTTCTGGTAAAATTAAGTCCACTTTCAGTGACCTCATGACAGTCCATACATCCAAATCCCTCGTTCTGTACTAACAAATGGTGTCTGTCCACCAGACCAGATGAATGACATTCCCTACAATCAGACGCATTGAAATCTGAAAATATTGTATCATATATCCCAATATTCTGATTTACCGGTGGCGGCGGTATTAACGCGATAGCTAAACTCACTAACAGCAAAAGCACAAAAGATGTTGTTAAATAAACAAGTCCCTTTCTTATCATTTCTTTTCCTCCCTTAATGGTACTATTTTCGGGACCGCAGCATAGTGCATTGTGAGAATCACTATGGAATTGCAGTATAACGGTGATCACGTTCTGTTGATATCTTACAGCTTCTAAACCCCTACTTTAGAAGATACATTATAATGGTTCCCACCAACACTAATTGCAACGATCGCAATATAGTTAATAGTTTGGATTTTATGTATTAAAGGCTTTCGATTTGGACTATTTAATGTGGATTATATTATATATAGTATGTCTATATATGAGACTGTTACAATTCGTGTTGGTGAGTATAAGAAAACCGCAGATAAAATATATCGCCATTTTAAAAAATAGATCGATCACCACAAAAAAAGGATAATGGGGCCTGAATAAAGGCCCTATTAATGTTTCCTGCACAATAACTGCACTACAATCACCAGGATGGATAAACCTGGCAGTATACCGAAACCTGGTATACCGGTATTGTTATTATCTGGTGTTCCCTCAGTAACGGGCTCTTTCCTTTCCACTGTGATTGTTGGCTCCACAGTGACACTTTCTTCGCCACTTTGAGGAACAACAGCTTTACGCCCTGTCACTGCAAATATCGAAAAACCTGGTGTTTTCGATTCGAAATAAAGGGAATCTAAATCTTCATTTTTCTGAGAAGTTTCAAGAGGATTCCATTTTCCATTGTTGTAACGGTTCAAAGTGATAGAGGATCTATCGATCTCATTTTCAGTAACCCACGTTTTATTCACGATAAAACCAATGGTCGAATCTGCTATGTTATTTGGGTTAGCCCAGCCAAGATTTCCCACATAGATACCCATATACTTGAATACTATATCTTGAGGGGCATAATCCACCAGTGTAGAATTGTTTTTCAGTATTTCAACTTTTGCTGCAATCTGTCCAGAACTTGTCAGACCTGTGAAGTTAATATACCGGATCATGTTACCTTCGCTATCAAAACGGTAACTTACGTCTGAATTTTTATTGACATATTCCCTTTCGGTTTCTGATATCAATATATTCTCAAAGTCTTCACCAGAGGTGCCACCTCCGCCTCCCCCGCTGCTACCGCTGCTGCTGCTGCCGCCGCTCCTACTGCCACCGCTGCTACTACCGCCGTTACTTCTATCATCGACAATGTGTTTTGTTGTTATCGTAATGTTTACCTGGTCACTTGTCTCATTCCCTGAAGTATCATTACAAAAAATAGTATAGTTCCAGATACCCAGTGCAGAAGTATTGATCGGCACAGTAAGTTCTTCATTATTTTCATAATCAGCAGGAGCTACAATTTCAGTGCTGTTCCTCAGTACCCAGTACTTATCCGGATATGTCTCGGTTATTATCCAGGTAATGCTTCCTGTAACATCCTGCTCAATTTGTACATCAGACGGGTTGTTTATCACCGGAGGAGTAGTATCTTGAACTGTATCGGATCTCTGAGTAAATCCTGCTAATGTCCAGTTGCCATATCCGCTTTCACCGTCGTCATACAATAGTATTTTATCGTCGACGGTAATTTTTATGTTGTCAACATAGAATCCTTCCCCTATTCCAGAGTTATCGGTTTCATAATAAAAACCAATGTAAGACTG
Source organism: ANME-2 cluster archaeon (assembly GCA_023544495.1). Taxonomy (GTDB): domain Archaea; phylum Halobacteriota; class Methanosarcinia; order Methanosarcinales; family Methanocomedenaceae; genus Methanocomedens_B. The sequence continues at coordinate 3,385 of JAMJFV010000012.1, read as the reverse complement.
TTTTCCGGTAAAGGATGATAGATCATAGCTCTTAGTGATCCAATCAGACTGAGTTCCATTCAAAATGTCCCATGTAATTAGCTCTATAATATTGTTATCATATGAGATGAATGCTATGGCAAAATCTCCTGTTTCTTCAATATTATATCTGGTGGAAAATGTAAGATTTGCCGTGGTAGTATTCTGTAAATCAAGTTCTAAATACATGTAATTCGCAAGATCATTACCCTGGCCAGAATAATAAAAGTAATTATTTTCATCGGTTGCACTAACATTTGTAATGAATAGTATACTTATCCCAACGAACAAGCAGATTTTCAAAGCCGTAAAATGATTTATTGATCTCATAATATGGTACTCCCTAATTTTTATGAATTGAACATTATTACTTAAACTCTTATAACTTACTTATTTTACCTGAAATAGATATCTTCACATTTCAATGGAGCGACAGTGTTAATGTTTGAACAATGAATTTTACACTCGGTTATGCAAGGATTCCATATTAATTCTCAAGCAACATCTCAATTTCTTAATTGTATTGCTCCTCCTCCCGGTTAAGATATCTAAAAATATTCCCTTATTCTTTTTCCACACCAATAGTATAAATAATTATATATATGGTTTTTGAGACTTTTTATTATTTCCTGATTTTATCAACGTAACATTTTCAACCGAATGTTGACATTTAAACATTATAGTAAACTTAATTATAAATATTCAATTTATACATATGTATGGCAAAAGGCAACATATGTAAAAATAAATCAATAGCTAAAGAAGTAGTGGATGGAAAAATCATACAAGACATTCCTGAAGCTGAACATAATGGAGAAATGTTTCCATTGTTCACAGTAATCCCTCCGATACATTGTTCTGTGTGTGGAAGCAAATTACGGCCAAACGAGAATTACGATCGAACTATAATTTCAAGCCATAGTATCAAAGTTTGCCCTACAACCTACTGGATATGTACAAATGAAATGTGTAAAAAACATCACACCGACAAAATAATAGGTGTCAGCGGAACAGCAAACTACAGTGATGAGTTTATTAAGAAAGTAAATTGTATACGATATGGAAGCCAATCACCATCATTTATGCATCAATAAAGCGATTTCAGGAAGGAAGAAGAAGTGTACAGTAAATATTTGCCAGTTATAAAGATATTACAATCACATTTGTTCATTTCCAATAACCTGAAACTCAATGCACACATTATACTGGTGCGGTGCATACGACCGCACGATCCTCTTTTCAACACACTCCACTCCTCTGCCCTGTCGCGCCGCAGCACCCTGTATCAAGTCCCAAGAGGTTTGATATAAATCATCCTCGTGCGTGATATCATAAAAATGCACCATGCCCCCATCCCTCGCCACTCTGATGCCACTGTCCAGGAATTCTCTGGCAGACTGGGGCAGGTTCATGATGACATGGTCTGCCCGGTGTTCCAGTTCTACGGCCGCATCCCTGGCATCGTCCTCCACAGCCCGAACATTATCCACCCTGTTCAGCAGGATGTTCTCCCTCAGCAACTCAACAGCGGCCGGGTTCTTATCAATGGCCACCACACTGGCACCGGGCACGGTCCTCCCAATAAGGATGCTGAACGGTCCCACGCCTGCGAACAGGTCCACCACGCACTGCCCTGGTTTCACTTTTTCGGTCACTCTTTGGCGCTCGCTCCCCAGGCGGCCTGAAAAATAGGCTCCGGCAAGGTCTACCTTATACCGGCATCCGTATTCCATGTGCACGGTATGGGTCCTGTACTCGCCTGCCAGCACCACAAATTGCCTGGTCCGAAACTCGCCTTCAACCGGGCCGGCGGCTCCGAGGACAACTTTGAGGCTTTTGCGAAACTCCATCAATGCACTGGCGATGAGTGCTGCGTCAGGGTCATCGGCGTCTATGATGGCGATATCTCCTACCACATCAAAGGTTGGTGTGAAGCCCAGCAGGTTTTCAAGGGATGGTTTTTTCTGCTTCGTTTCAAACTCGGCTTGGATGATAGTGATATTCTTATCTGGGATTCCTGCCAGTTCGCCAAGGTCAGGTTTAGCGTTCACGGGGATGATGATGTATTCGTTGTCCCGGTATATACGGGCTTCCGCGTGGATAATACCTGTCTGCAGGAGCAGCTTGCGTGTGTCTTCTGCCATTTTTCTGGGTACCCTGATGGCCCATAGTTTCATGGGATTTACAATGTACTGGCACGATAAAAGGGTTTAGTTAATTAAATAATGGTTGATATTATTCAACTGAACCTGTCACCTCTGTCTGTCAGGCCGATAAGGTGCAACCGATAAACAGCAGAAGGATTAAAGGGATTATCTCTAAATATGTGTGGTGCCACAATACTAACTTTGTCCCCTAATCATGTTTTCCAGCTCTTTGAGAACATCTTCTATGGACATTTCCTCTGATTCAAGAATCTCTTTACTTGAATGCTTGTGGCAGGGAAACGTCCTTATCTTCCGATGGGGGTGGAGCATTATCCCACCTCTTGTAGAATTATATAAACCAAGCTCCACAAGAGGATTTCCAGCATGTTTTAATTCTGTAAGAAACTCATTTTTGATTTCTGAACTCATAGTATTTTCTTGTAATCTGTCAAATAAAAACTTTTTACAGCAACCCAGATATCAATTATTATAATAAATCCCGATAATTAATTAAACATACCAGATAATTAGATCACATTGAATGACACAATGATACTGATCATCAAATCTCCTGTGAACTGCCTGTGCGATTTCACATACAATTTCTTCTGGCAGCACCAGGGCTCAGAACTCGACCCCAACGCTCCTGTTGAAGGGCAGCAGGAGAGTGAATACACATACTGTGACCTGGTGGAACACCTGCGGTCTGGCAGGGATGTACACATCAAGGGAAATGCGGGCAGCAGGCTGGCTTCCAGCCTGGGTGTCGACTTGAAATATTTCGGTGGCAACGGTCGTGTGCTGGATGTGGGGAGCATATTCGTGGACGGGAATGTGGGCACCCGCATGGGTATCAGCATGGTATCGGGCCGGATATATGTCTCAGGCAGCGTGGCGCAGCCAATGGGGAATGTGGTAGAGGTGGTGTCTGACCGGGAGGGTTACCGGTGTTTCAGGTCCATCACAGATATCCTGCACTACGACATGGGCGCGGATGAGTTCACTGACAGCAGGAATTCTTACCAGGATGAGGATGTGCCATGCCTTGTTCTGGCGGACGGTGTGCTCAGGGACACGGTTGGCGCCAGGTGTGAGCGTGATGTCAGGGTGATGGTTGAAGGTGACGTTAGCCTGAGCACGGGTATTTTGATGCGAAAGGGCATTATCATTGTGGAGGGAAATGCGGGTATGAACACGGGTGCGCTGCTGGCGGGCGGCAC
>JAMJFV010000129.1 GCA_023544495.1 ANME-2 cluster archaeon | reverse complement strand
CCTGGCTGAAGAGGGTGTTCGGATTGGATCGTTGCCTCTGGAAAGGGTATGACTCCTTCAAGAGTTATGTCTGGGCCTCGATAGTCTCAGCCAATTTGCTGACATTGGCTCGAAAAGAGTTGGCCTGAACTATACGGTTCAGGCCTGGATTGACATTTTACGGGAGAGGTGGGTCCAGGGTCGCCGGATTTGAGTGTGAACCGGTTGTAGCAGCGTCAAATTTTGTTTTTTGCCCGGTCTAAAACGATGAACAGGTATTTCAATGAGAACTATTATTAGTCATGGTCGCTTAAAAAGGCCGTTTCTGGATGGACACTAACTTATCTCCTCCTCTCAAACAACCAACTGGAAGGACCTTTACCCGGAGATGCAATAAAAAACCTGAGCAATTTAATTGTACTCAATCTCTCCTCTAACTTATTCAATGACGCTCCTCTGCCAGATCAACTGTTTGCATTGCCAAACCTTGCTTACCTTGATTTGGCAAACAATTCCTTCGGCGGCAATATCCCTACACTGATTGGCGACCTTACGAACCTGATCCAATTGAACCTTAGTTATAACCAGTTCACTGGTCCGCTTCCAACTGAGACAGGAAATCTCACTAATCTTAATGACTTGAGGACTAAGTATAATCCTCAGCTTGATGGAGATCTACCAACCCAACTAGGCGATCTGACAAATCTGACTTGGCTCGAACTTGAAAATTGCCAATTCACGGGATCCATCCCTACTGGACTTGGCAATTTGACGTCCCTGATCAGATTAACATTGAACAACAATCAACTTACAGGATCTATCCCTGATCAACTTGGCAATCTGACAAGCTTGACTTATCTCACCATGAACAATAATCAGCTCACAGGCCCGATACCACCTCAGCTTGGCAACCTGACCGGACTGACATATCTTACCCTGTACGTAAATCAACTCACCGGATCAATCCCACCCAGCCTGAGCAATCTGACAGGCCTGACACAACTGTATCTTTACAACAACAACCTTTCCGGCGCAATTCCCGCACAATTTGGGACCATGATCAATCTTACCGGGTTAGACATCAACGACAATCAACTGAGCGGACTGATACCAAAAGAACTTGGCAACCTGACAAACCTTACTTCTCTTGGGCTGAGTGGCAACAACCTCAGAGGGTCTGTTCCTTCTGAACTAGGTAACCTGACAAATTTAAATTCTCTGATCCTTCACAGCAATCAGTTATGTGGAGACCTACCAATGTCTCTATTAAATCTTACCCAGCTTAACGATTCCCAAGGGTTAAGCCTCCACAACAACTATCTGAATACAGATGTGGCCCCTGCTCTTGATTCATTTATTACCCTCAAAAGTAGCTGGTATACCGACTGGAAAACATCCCAGGGCGGGAAATGCCCTTACTTCCCCTGGCCGTTGTTCATCCCGGCAACAACCGGAATGGGAAATTAGACACACCTGGTTCAAACGATATTTGTTGGGGATACCAAAATGACCAACGTAACGATTCAGAAAATGACAAGATATCTAACCGGTGCCCTTATTCTGGCAACCCTGATTATCGGTACGGATGAGCTAGCAATTACTGCAGGTATTGAGGTTCCGCCTGAGGAACGGGCCGCGCTTGTTGCACTATACAACGCTGCCGGCGGTAGCGGCTGGACATCCAGCACCAATTGGAACAACGGCGATCCATGTCTGAACAACTGGTACGGTATTGTTTGCAGCGGAGGTCATATTGCAGGAATTCAGCTTCAAAACAACAATCTTGTCGGCAAAATACCTCCGGCAATTGGAGATTTGAGCCAGTTGACAACATTCTGGGTCTATGGAAATGTATTTCTCGGAGGTACCATTCCAAAACAGTTTGGCAATCTCAGTCAGCTACAGTCAATACATATGGGGTTCTGTAATCTTTCAGGATATCTTCCACCAGAGTTCGGCAATCTGAGCCTGTTGACCCAACTAAACCTTTATACTATCCAAAAGCAATCTGGACTGGAAATTATCCCAGTAATATCCCAGTAATAAAGGGGTCAAAGTAATAAAGGGGTCAAGTCTCATTTTGACATTACATTCTATATCATAACATGTTACATTCAGAGTCATGAGTAGACCATTACGAATAGAATATCCTGGGGCCTGGTATCACGTCATGAATCGTGGCAGGCGTGGAGAGAATGTTTTCTCGGGCAAGCAGGATTTTGAAATATTTATCACCCTTCTGAAAGAGGCAGCTGAGCTGTGGGATGTCCAGGTAAGTGCGTATTGCCTCATGAGCAATGGCGGCAACCCCTGTTGGTGCGGTAATAATCATCCGCTTCGGCGTTATCTCTTTAACGGAACGGAGAAAGGTTGTCTTCCCGGTACCGGCCTTGCCTGTCAAAAAAATATGGCAGCCCGTCTCCCTGATAAAGTCGCCGGCTAAGTGTAATTCCGGATTTTTCGGTTCCATCGGTCATTCACTTTCATAATCCCCTGCATATAAAAACATTTCGGCGTCCCGCAGCACGTAGATTGGGGTGAGGCACGAACCCCAACGTTTTCCTTTGCCGCGACGGGTGATTGTCGGAGTCTCGTGCCTCGCTTACCTGGGGTTCACAAGTTCACCCCAACCTACGGGCTCCTTGTTGATTGCAGGGAGTTTCATCATGACATAGCGGCTGGCAAGAAACAAGATGTACTTTAGTTGGCGCTTACAATAAAAGAGGGGCTCAGGAAGTTATACTTCCTGAGCCCCTCATATATTTGCTAAGGTTTAGCTGTTGAACGTAAATCAAAGGATGAGATGGCAGAGGCCATCTCATCCTTTTCAGCCATTAGAACTTTGACATGACACCATTGATGATTTGGTCAAGAACTCCAGGGGCATCTTTCACAAGGTAGCCGTTGGTTTTGGTGTGCTGGTTGAAGGAACCAAGCTCACCAGCAGCATCTTCATTGATCAACTCTGCTCTATGGCATGAACCGCATGCTCGTGAAGCAGGGCCGACATCATAGCTAGGTACCGCACCGATGTTTCTGCCGTACAGCAGGTCGCCTGGAGCCATTACGTCAGCAGCAGACAATTTACCCGGCATCGACTTGGACTGATCCGGTACGTTGTACGTACCCGGGTTGTGACAGGATTCACAGTTCGTGATCGTGAAGTTCGGATAGGTACTCTCGATGTGATGCGCATAATGCAGTGCATCGACAGGAGTATCAGCTATGTCGCCTGGATCAAATGCCTGGAAGGAATGGATCGCATGGACATATGAGTCGATGGATCGTGACTGCATTTCCAGGTGCGAACCACCAGCTAGACCTATATGGCACATGCGGCAGACAGTGATGTTTCCACCTCTGTCGCCACTATGGAAGGTGGTTGCCAGCTGATCATGGCAGGTATTACATTTGGCAGCATCGACTATATCATGTCCGAAGAAAGGCTCAACGCCTGGGGTAGTCAAGTTGAACGTCTGCGAAACAGCATTAAGACCAGCAAGGTCTCCAGCTGCATTTACCTCCAACTCTGGCATGACTGCGAGTTCAACACGCTTGATGGTGCCAGAATTAATCATATCAGACCAGGTTGCGAGATGGGCAGTAATTGTCCACGCACCAGAACCAACCGTTCCTGATACCAGAGTCCAATAGGGGTTTGGACATGCTGGATCTTCATCACCAACAATATATTCCCCAATGGGTTGATCACCATCATTGCGAGATATAGTACCATTACAGTTGCTGTCCCAACGATCGTGCCCATTAACGATGAAATCCTTTGAATTATAACCATACAGACCGATCATGATAGCAGGAACAATGTCTGTAGCAGTGAAGGTTCCTGCGGAGCCACTTGCAGTGATATCGAAGGTTAAATCAGTTCCAGTCAGGACAGGATTGGAAATTGATACAGTAAGTGCATCAGCATACTTTGTTCCGTCAGCAGTGTAAATCAGTGGATTGTAACCGCCGTTATGCATTGTGCTGAAATTCGGGCCAATCCCAGCAGTAACATGACACAGTGCACAGTTCTGGTCAGGGGTGTCAGCATACAAATTCGGAAACATAGAAGAATGGTCCAAGGTTGACGCGGTCATCAAATCAATCAATGCAGGTGCCCGCTTGTCATCAGTACCACCGGTTCCTGTTACGGGATGACAGCTTCTGCAGGTCGTCATTGTGAAATTTGCATCAGCCAAAGTTGCTACCAGATTGCCTTCATGGCAGGTGACACAGTTAGCCATTGATTGCGGATAGGCAAATTCCATGGCATGGGACATATGGACGTCGTTCATGACGTTTCGTTTATACGCGTATTTGAGCTTCTGCGGGTCTGTTGGATTGCCATTCTGCGCTGCATATGCGGCTACATCGTCAACTAAAAGCTGCCACGCCGTATGACTGCCATCGGTTGTGTCAACGTGACAGGCCTTGCAGGCGACAAAATCAGGCAGACCAGCAACCGCAGCGGCCCTGTAGCCGTGTTTCATATAAGGGGTGCCGTGGCATTTTTCGCAACCAGCGACGTTGGCTACAGATGCATAGGTGCCTGTGGTGCCATAGGCTACGCCGGTATTGGCCACATCGTTATACAACTGCATGCCTTCGGTAGTAAGTTTACCCTTGGCAATATAGGCATAGGCGAAGCCGTCTCCATCTTCAACGTCAAAGGTTGCAGCAGCGGTTGATACCGTATACATGCCTGCGCCTGCATCGGCGAGGGTAGCTGTATTGTATTGGAAGCTTGCCGTCACCTGGCCAGCGTTATACTGAACTGCATAGAATCTCTCCTGGTCGAGATCAGCGGCCAGCTGGGCTGCGGGAACTGTATACGGTATCCCATTCTTGGTGATTGAAAAAGTCATGGTTGAATTGGGAACAGCAGTCACTACGCTGTTGATTGTCAGCCCTAAGGTGCTGGTATCTGAATAATTATCGTAAACCGCCTGATGGGAGTTGCCATTAAACGCGGTAGAGCCGTTATGACAAACGGAGCAGGACTCCAAAGGTGTTTCGAGAGCAGTAGCAGCTATCGTTAAAGCCTGCGCTGCAAGCCACTCTGCTTCAGTTCCTCCATATCCCTTAGCGTCTGCTTCTACAAAGGTATCCGTGTACATATCGGTCGCTGTGCCCCCGTACCCAGCTGCAGTTACTTCGGCATAAGCTGAAAAACTGTCGAGAAGCGCTTGATATTGTTCTATTGATAAGTTATAGGCAGCCACTCCCGTTTTGATGGGTAGTTCGGGATGAAAATGTATTTTTAGCCATGTCCGGCCTTGTGCGGCGAGCCTGATGGGTGCTCGCTCAACTATTCTGGCAAAAATTGCCGGAAATGGCATTAAAAATTCGTCCTTCGGGCAATAGTTGACCAACCGTTCTTCCAGCCTTGTTGCTGAAAGACACCCGTTCTTTGATATTGTGCGGATTGCCCGTCTTGTACTATTCAAGTTGCACCTGATAGTGTTGTTTCCTGAGTCCCTGGCCGATGGCCCGCAAGATGAATTCCATGGACGGGGCGATGAAATTGCGGAAAAAGCTTCTGATATCCTCCCATAAGGCACTCTTGCACCGGCACTTTTCCCGGGCTGCCAGGAACACCGGGCAGCAAAGCTGCTGCAACTGA
>JAMJFV010000128.1 GCA_023544495.1 ANME-2 cluster archaeon | reverse complement strand
GGTGGCGTGGTAATGGTGCAGGTTGTGGATGAAGACCGAGAGATGCTCTTTAGCGAGCACCTGTCATGTGCCCACTGCAATCTGAGTTTCGAGGCACTGGAACCCGCCATGTTCTCGTTCAATAATCCCAGGGGTGCCTGTCCAAAGTGCCAGGGACTGGGCAGTACCATGGAATTCGACCCTGAACTGATCATACCCGACCCTTCATTTTCCATAATAGAAGGGGCTGTTGAACCGTGGGGCAAGTCGCCAAACGGTTACCACATCCAGACCCTGAAAGCTGTAGCTGAAAAATACGGTTTTTCCATAAGGACTCCCATCGAAGAGTTGAGCCGGGAACACCTTAACATTATTCTGTACGGGACAACCGAGAAGATAAGGTTCAGGTATGTGCCAAAGGAAAGGCCGGGTGTATGGGAACACTACAGCAGGTTCGAGGGTGTGATACATAACCTGCAGCGCAGGTACCGTGAATCCACCAGTGAAGAGATGCGCGATAAGATACAGCAGTACATGAGCACGGCACCGTGCCGGGAATGCAACGGAAAGAGGTTGAAACCTTACAGTCTTGGGGTCACGGTGAAAGATACGGGTATTGACAGGATATCTGCCATGTCTGTGAAAGATGCGGCTGATTTTTTCAATGGTCTGGAATTAAGTGAACGGGAATTCCTGATAGCCAGGCGCATCCTGAAAGAGATAAATGCCAGGCTGGGATTCCTTATTGATGTTGGTCTGGATTATCTCACTCTTGACCGTGCTTCAGGCACCCTGTCCGGCGGCGAAGCACAGCGTATACGCCTGGCCACGCAGATAGGTTCCAGCCTGGTGGGAGTGCTGTACATCCTGGATGAACCCAGTATCGGACTGCACCACAGGGACAATGACAGGCTTATCAGGATGTTGAAACAACTGCGGGACCTGGGGAATACCATCATCGTCGTGGAACATGACCGGGATACCATGCTGGCGGCAGATTATATCGTGGATATGGGGCCCGGCGCCGGGGTCCACGGCGGGGAGGTCGTAGTGGCAGGTCCGCCCGCAAAAATAATGAGTACCAAAAAATCGCTTACCGGGCAATACCTTGCAGGGAAAAAGGACATTGATGTCCCATCCAAACGCAGGGTCCCGACCGGCTGGTTGAAGGTCAGGGGTGCGCGGGAACACAACCTGAAACATATTGATGTGGAGTTCCCCCTGGGTGTGATGACCTGCGTGACCGGTGTTTCCGGTTCAGGCAAGAGCACGCTGGTCAATGAGATACTGAACAAAGCACTGGCACACAAGCTCCACCGCGCACGTTCAAAACCAGGTAGACACGATGGCATTGAAGGTATCGGACAGATCGATAAGGTGATAACCATCGACCAGAGTCCCATCGGCAGGACACCACGCTCCAATCCGGCTACATATACCAGCGTGTTCACGCCCATCAGGGAACTGTTCGCAATGACCTCTGAATCCAGGGCCCGCGGGTACAAACCCGGAAGGTTCAGTTTCAATGTCAGAGGCGGGCGGTGTGAAGCCTGCAGCGGTGACGGTATCATTACCATCGAGATGCATTTCTTACCCGATGTATATGTCCAGTGCGAGGTATGCCACGGTAGTCGCTACAATAACGAGACCCTTGAGATAACCTACAAAGGCAAGAATATCGCGGATGTGCTGGACATGACCGTTGAGGAAGCCCTTACATTCTTCCAGAACATACCGAAGATCAGCAACAAACTCCAGACCATCCTTGACGTTGGCCTGGGTTATATCAAACTGGGACAGTCAGCCACCACTCTTTCAGGTGGCGAAGCGCAGCGCATTAAGCTTTCTGCAGAACTGAGCCGCAGAAGCACGGGACGCACAGTGTACATCCTTGACGAGCCCACCACAGGGCTTCACTTTGACGATGTGAAGAAATTATTATCTGTTCTGAACAGGCTTACCGATGCCGGCAACGCCATTGTGATCATTGAGCATAACCTTGACGTTATCAAGACCGCCGACCATATCATCGACCTTGGGCCCGATGGGGGTGAGGGTGGCGGTACAGTGATCGCAAAGGGTACACCGGAAGAAGTTGCCCTGGTAAGCAGTTCCTATACCGGTCGGTTCCTCAAAGAGATCATGGGTAGGAAGAGTAATCAGGCGTAAGGTTCATCTCTGCTAAGGATGGATGGCAAACAAAAGTTCATAATGATGATCGTGGTTGTCTCTGGTTGTGTGCTGCTCCTTGTGGCAGGTTTCTTACTGCTGTTCTACCAGGAACATGTTCCTGCAGATGAATCACACGATAACATCAATGTCAATACTGGTAATGTTCCCGTTAATACCTGGTTCAATGGTCCACGCTTTATAAACACTACTGACCAGTGGGCATATATCGAACTGACCTTTCCATCAGAGTATGTGGATCTCAGGTGGGATGTTAGCGTTTACGGTGTTCAGGAAGAAGAGGATATTGTGTTCATATATTCTATGGACTCAAAGGTCAATTCATCTATCAACGGGGTGAAGTTGAACCTGGACAATACCCGCATCGAGCAGTTCGATTGTTTTGATATCGAGGTGTCATTGGGGGATGTTTCCCAGACTGAGACTGTGTGTCTGGACGACCTGGAAATGCGGCAGGGGGTACCCGAACCCTTGACAAAAGGAATACCTTACCGTTGAAAAATTAAACGACCTCTATGGTGAATCCAAATATCTGCTCATCCCCTGTCACATCTTCCCATGAGCGCCTGTACACAGCTGTGACCTGCTGCGTCCCCGGTGCAACCGCCCGCATCTCCCACTCGTGAACTCCGCCCGCGCCCACCAGTCCGGTGTCTGGTGCAATGTACTCATCACTGACCACAACAAGTCCGTCAGTGGTGTTCATCTGCCATGAAAATCCTGTCGTGGGGTTCTCATTGAGGTTGATATAAAAGATATCTCCGGTCTTCAATTCCATGTTTGATCCGTTAAAATCCTCGGTAATGGCATTGTCCATGTGCAGTTCAAATGAATCGCTCACCGTATTTACCGTCACATTATAGGTCCCGGCCCTGAGTCCCAGGACATTGAGCGGGATTGATTCCTCAAAGGGTGCGATAGCCTGGGTGCATATTGCATCAGCAGGGCGGATTGTCGTAATGCCGATGGTAAATGTGTTCCCTTCCCTGCTTGTGGTGACATTGTCTATCTTCGTACAGCCATCGGGAAGGTATCCCGCGGCTTTCACCATCACCTGTACAGGAAACGATTCGAGTATCATTATATCTATATTCTCAACTACGGCGTTCCCATGAATGAATTGAGCATTATTGGAGTTGTTATCATCATCCTGCGGCTGCCCACCATTATTTTCCGTGCATCCACTGAACATGACCAGGGTTATGACGATTGAAAGGATTATCATACTGTTTATTGAACTATTTACCATAGTATACCACCTGTCTGTAAAATATTGTTCTTTTGTTTAAGAGACAGTGCAGGGTTTATTATAATTTACTTTATTTCTTTATTCTTTCAATGAAACACGAGTGATTCACATAGAACCTGGCAAGGGGAAAGATGCATTAAAGAGATCTAAAAAAGTGATGGAAGATAAAATTGAACCTAACCAAATCAAATATATCTCAATAGATATGTCTCCTGCATTTATACACACGATGTTAGAGAGAACCATATATATTTAGTGACATAACATCATATGAAATATGGGTGCAATGGAGAAGGCCGAATCATCAAACGAGATCAAATGGTATCAACTGTCTGTTGAACAGGTATTCAAAAAACAGCGGTCAGAACCATCAGGACTTACCTCAGATGAGGCGAAGGCAAGACTTGAACAATACGGGTTCAATGAACTGAAATTCAAGACAAGAAGTGCACTTATTCGATTCCTGGCGCAGTTCAACAGTCCGCTGATCTATATTCTGCTTGCCAGTGCTGCAATCACCAGTGCTCTTAGTATTTGGAAAGGCGCCGATATGTGGATCGATACCATAGTTATCCTTGCAGTGGTACTGGCAAATACGATAATCGGCTTTATCCAGGAAGGAAAAGCTGAGGCATCGGTAATAGCACTGGGGAAGATGATGACGCCTGAGTGCACCGTGATACGGGAGAATAAGAGGATGACCATACCTACAAGGGAACTGGTCCCGGGGGATGTGGTCATTCTGGAAGGCGGTAATAAGGTCCCTGCAGATATGCGGCTCATCTTTACAAAGAACCTGAGCACAGATGAAGCAGCGATGACAGGAGAGTCTGTACCTGTGACAAAGCATACTGACCCGATAATACGAAAAGCGGTTATTGCGGACCAGAAATGCATGGCTTTTAGCGGTACGTTCGTTACCAAGGGAATCGGGTCCGGGATCGTGGTGGGGACCGGTGAGCAGGCAGAGATCGGAAGGATCGCAACACTGATAACCCATACCAGGAAGATAGTAACCCCGCTTACAAGAAGGATGGCAGATTTTACCAGATTCCTTGTCATAGCGATCCTCTCAATCACCTTCATTAATTTTTTCATGGCAGTATGGTTCGGCTATGATGTAATATACGCATTTCTTGCGTCTGTTTCCATGGCGGTCGCTGCGATACCGGAAGGATTGCCTGCGATAGTGACTATGTCACTTGCATTTGGTGTGACCGCCATGGCACGAAAGAATGCTATCATCAAGAGATTACCTGCTGCAGAGACCCTTGGAGGCACCTCAGTCATATGCTCTGATAAGACCGGGACACTCACCAAGAACCAGATGACGGTGTCCTGGATATATTCCGGGGGACAGGACTACAGGGTGAGCGGGGTCGGATACGAACCCGTAGGAGAATTTACACCATCCCGTATCAATGGAGATCTGGTTGAAACATTAAGGGCAGGTTATCTCTGTAATAATGCCGGTATAGTCGAAAAGGATGGATATTCCATCATTGGTGACCCAACTGAAGGCGCATTGCTGGTTTCCGCAATGAAAGCTGGTATTGATGACGGCCGGTTTAAGTTGGACGAGATACCGTTCGAGTCCGAGCAACAGTATATGGCCACACTCCACGAGGCAGATGGTGGAAATATCATCTATGTGAAGGGGTCACCCGAACGGGTTCTGGAAATGTGCAGTACCCGGATGGAAGATGGAAATATCAGACCGGTCAATAAAGAGAACACCCTGGAAAAAGCAAATGAAATGGCCCATGAAGCGCTCAGGTTGCTTGCCATGGCATTCAAGATAACTGATAAAACGATCCTTCATGAGAGTGACCTTGAGGACATGACATTTCTTGGTATTCAGGGAATGATAGACCCGCCACGAGAAGAAGCGATAGACGGGGTGAAGAAATGCAGGAGTGCAGGTATACGGGTTGCGATGGTGACGGGAGACTATGCAAGTACAGCGAAAGCCATTGCCTCAAAACTGGGAATAGATACACATAGAGTGCTGACCGGAGATCAGCTGTCACGAATGAGTGATGATGAATTGTATAGTATCGTAGAAGATACATCGGTGTATGCACGGGTTACACCTGAACACAAGTTAAGAATCACACAGGCAATGCAAAAGCATGGACATGTTGTCGCGGTAACTGGCGATGGTGTGAACGATGCACCTGCGCTGAAGGCTGCTGACATTGGAATTGCCATGGGTATCACGGGAACGGAAGTGAGCAAGGAAGCTTCTGACATGATACTTGCTGATGATAACTTTGCAACGGTTGTCGCTGCGGTG
>JAMJFV010000127.1 GCA_023544495.1 ANME-2 cluster archaeon | reverse complement strand
TCCTTCTGGAGCTCTACCAGTTTAGTATTTTCAACTTCCAGTTGCTTTTGCAGTTCCGGCAGTTTACCGTACCTGAGTTCGGAGGCTCGTTCCAGATTGCCTTCATGTTCTGCCTTCTCGGAATCCATCCGGGCCTTCTCGATGTCACCTTTTATTTTCCGTATGGTCTGGATGGTTTCCTTTTCAAGCTGCCAGTGGGCTTTCATCTGACTGCTCTGTTCCTTCAGATCAGATAGTTCCTTATCGATCTTCTCCAGGCGCTCCTTAGAATAGTCATCCTTTTCCTTCTTCACTGCCTGGCGCTCGATCTCAAGCTGTCGTATCTTCCGTTCGGCATCATCCAGTTCAGCAGGCATGCTGTCGATCTCTATCCTGAGCTTTGATGCAGCTTCATCAATAAGGTCAATGGCTTTATCAGGCAAAAACCGGTCCGTGATATAGCGATGGGACAGCACGGCTGCTGCCACAAGGGCCGAGTCCTGTATCCTGACACCGTGATGCACCTCATATTTCTCGATGAGACCCCTCAGGATGGATATGGTCTCATCCACTGTAGGTTCATCCACAAGAACGGTCTGGAACCTGCGTTCCAGAGCCGCATCCTTTTCAATGTACTTCCTGTATTCGTTCAGGGTAGTAGCACCGATCGCCCGCAGCTCTCCTCTTGCCAGGGCTGGTTTCAGGAGATTTGAGGCGTCAATGGACCCTTCGGCCGCTCCGGCTCCGACGAGGGTGTGCAGTTCATCGATGAAAAGAATTACCTTCCCTTCAGAATCCTGTACTTCTTTGATTACCGCTTTCAGGCGCTCCTCGAACTCACCCCTGAACTTGGTGCCTGCCACAAGAGCACCCATGTCAAGAGCCACAACTTTCTTGTCCCTGATGGTGTCGGGTACATCCCCCCCAAAAATACGAAGGGCCAGCCCCTCGGCTATTGCAGTTTTTCCCACACCGGGCTCGCCTATGAGCACAGGGTTGTTCTTTGTCCTCCTCGAGAGCACCTGGATCACTCTGCGGATCTCGATATCCCGCCCAATCACAGGGTCAAGTTTACCCTGTGCTGCTTCTTCTGTGAGGTCGCGACCGTACTTTTCCAGTGCCTGGTATTTATCTTCCGGGGTCTGGTCCGTGACCCTGGACGAACCCCTGACTTCCCTGAGGGATTTCAGGATATTGTCTTTTGATGCACCATTCTCTTTAAGGATCTTTGACGATATCCCACCTTTCTCATCAGCAATTGCCAGCAGCAGATGTTCTGTGCTCAGGTATTCATCCTTGAGCTTTTTCATTTCTTCGAAGGCCGCTTCCACCACATTATTGACACGCTGGGACATATAGAGCTGGCTTGCACCACCCACTTTCGGGAGTTTTCCAATCTCCGCTTCCAGGCGAGATATTATTCCAGGTACATTGGCTCCTAACCGTTGAAGTATCTGGAGCGTGAGACCTTCTTTCTGGTTGATCAGAGCCAGCAAAAGATGTTCGACATCGAGTTGTTGCTGGTTATTCTCCAGTGTGATGTCCTGGGCATCGGCAAATACATCCTGTGCCTTGATGGTAAATCTATCAAATCGCATTGTTGATCACTCCACTATTAAGATATCGTTTGTTGGATTAATAGATTGCCAAATAGGTCAGGATTCTATGGACATCTCTTCCGGAAGGAATAACAATATTCTCTTTTTCATGCTCCGGCCTGGAAATATACTTCCTCATACGGCTGGATGACCACAAAACCGTCTCCCTTAAAGGCCATCTGTAATGATTCACCGCTGGTCCGTCCAACAAATGACTTGAGTGAAATATCTGTTTTAAGGTCTGGTTTCAGGTTACCTGACCATGCTACCGTAGCATTGGGATCGGTAAATACAGGTCTGTCCGGTGTTACCCTGAGCGTCAGCGGGTCATAGTGTGTGGTTATTGCGACCATGCCGGTCCCTTCAAGCTTTACATTGAACAGACCGCCTGACATTAACCCGGCAACCTTTTTCAGCATTTTTATATCCCACTGGATCGATTCCTCGAATGCAAGCAGGTCATTCCCGTTGACAAATATGGACTGGTTCTCCAGATTGATAATAGATATCTTCTTACCAGCATCAGCCAGGTACAATTTGCCGGCACCTTCTGCCTTTGTCAGGCGTACGCCTTCCCCTGTGACAGCTTTTTTCAACATTTTACCGATCCCGTGCTCAAGCACGCCTTCCCTGGTAAATTTGATGTCTCCCAGGTATGCAACCATCGATCCCATCTTTGACCAGACCTTGCCCTCGAGATTGATCTCAAGCATCCGGTCCCGTTCCAGTTCGAATGTACCCTCTTTAAGGTCACGCTGTCCTGTAGAATCTATGAATTCGTCTATTGAGTATCGTGCCATTTGTTATCCTCCTCATGTTGTATTGTCCAAAATAGTGGATTACACATAATGTACACATATTATATAACACATTTTTTATGGGCGGCTGTTTTTTCCACCATATCTCCGCACATGCTTCCACGCATCCCGCAATTCAGAATCCTTACTCGTATCCCCATAAATGGAAACATCCTCCCTTTTGTACAGCACCCTGTCCTCCCCGACCGGGCATACCTTAATGCACACACCGCACGGTGAGATATACCGGTCGCGCAGGTTCTTGCTGTACCTGGCGCACAGGTCTTTGCGTATGAGCCCGTCGGGATAATCTTTCTCATCAATGGCACCCACAGGACATTGCTTCACACAGTCCATGCACCTGATGCACAGCTCTTCCCCCGGCAACGGGTCTGGCGGTAATTCGGCTGCGGTAAAGATGGACGTGAACCTTACCCGGGGCCCATATTCCTTTGTCAGCAGCGTATTGTTCACCCCGAAACTGCCAAGTCCTGCCAGGAAAGCCGCATGCTTGTGTGAGAAGAAGGCCACAGGATTGTCGATCAGCACATCAATATCCCCGTATCCGTCCCTGGGAACAAATATCGATGGGTATCCTTTCCGGTTCAGAAAATTGGACAGCCGGTATCCGTACTGGTCCAGCAGGCTGTTGATGGTGCGGTAGAGTTCATGGTAATAGATGGACGGCGTGGTCTCGATGACCGGCAGGCTTACGGGCAGGCCCAGGACGATGACCGAGCGCGCTTCGGGAAAAATATACCGGGGCTGGAACGGTTCGGGTACCCACGGTTTGAACAGGGGTGTGTCCCACCGCTCCACAGGTGCTACGCCTACCATGGGAATATCCAGCCCTGCGCACGTTTCGAGAATTTCGCTCTTTAACCGTTCGTACATCGTATCTCTATCACTCTTTCATCTGCTTTACAAAATTCATCCAGCGCCTGGCATCCTGAACCCTGCCCCTTGTTGACACCTCATCAAAATCAGCCTTCCTGATCCTGCCTTCCTCCAGGTCCCTCAAGTCCATGATAGCCCTTAATAACCCGGCTGCTTCACTATGAAGTTGTTCTGCCTGTGCCCTGGTGAGTTTTGCTTTCTCTATCCGCTCTTCATCAAGTTTTTCTTTTTGCTCAAGACTGTAGATCAAACCCTTAACACATTTTCGTTCATTTTCTGTCAGGCTTTCCTTCTGGATCAATTTCCAGATAAGGTCATGCAGTTTAATGTGCTGGTCGTCAATGTCAATTTCCTCGGGTAAGACCACCCCGACCCAGACCAGATACCTGTGCAGTTCGAACAACATATGCTCCCGCTCATCCTGTGAGATAAGTGAGTCCATATCAAATTGTTCTTCACCTTCACCGGAATGCTCATTATTCGTATTCTTCACTCCCCAAAAGCCTCCCTGAAACTGTCCATTATCTCTTCAGTATTTCGTACACGCCGGGAAAGTTTTATCGTATCACCCCTGACAATATCTAAATGTACGGAAGGCGTTTCCACCGCTGGTCCGAAGATACCCTGCATGATACCTGCAAAGATGTTCCGGGTCTTCTTATCCTCCAGGTCCAGTTCCCCGAAATGGGCAAACCAGATACTCAACTTATTCTCACCTGAGCGTATGCTGATCTTTCTTATCCTGTGCTCCCACCATGTATGCACTTTAATATCATATTCCATAAACATTCATTATCCACCAATAGGGATAATCATTTGGCATCAGGGTTCTATCACATATAGGTCCTTGCAAGTTGCAGTGACATCCGTATCTGGCCTGCTGCATTATCGGCTGTCACCTCGCCGTGCCCGGGATAGAGCACATCCACATTCATTCGTGTCAGACGCTCCAGTGAATCCAAAAGCCAGCGGTGGTCACCGCCTGCGAGGTCAGTACGCCCGAAACCGCCGCCCTGGAACACGGTGTCGCCTGAGAATAATGACCTTGTAGGTGCATGGTACAGGCATATGCATCCGGGCGTGTGTCCCGGTGTATGGATGACCTCCAGACCGCTACCGTCCCCCAGGTCGATCGTATCGTTCTCATGCAGCAGCCTTTCAGGAATGAACGATGCCGCCTCGCCATTGAACATGGCAGCGGCACTGACCATTCGATCAGTAAGCATGTGCGCATCCCGGGCATGGATTACAATATCTGCTCCCGTTGCACTACTCACCTCTTCCACCGCACCCCAGTGGTCATAATGACCGTGGGTAAGGATTATGGTCTCTATGTCGGTGGGTTCCATTATGGCTGAAATCCGGTCAAGTAGATAGGACGCATTCATGCCCACATCTACCAACACTGGTGCCGGTGCCACTATCAGGTATGCGTTGGCATCGTATGGGGAACTGTTAATGTTATGGACTTCCATGATTACCTCCTCGTTGAAATTAAAAATCAAATAATTTTGACTGGCATTTTTTCGGTTTTTTCAGTCCCCTGTCACCCTGTGTGGCTACATGCTCGTTCACAATACTGCCGCCACAGCCGAAATCTCCCAGCCCCGATTGCTTTTCATCATAATCCAAAAACGAAGCGTCTACTCCGAATTCACGCAGGATGCGCTCTACAGGAGGCAGTATCTGTTTCTTTATATAGTAATTAACATCCAGCGACAGGTTGTTCGCTTTCACATATTCGGGGTCTTCTGCCTTGTCAGCAAGCTGTCCCGGTCCCGCTATTATCACAAAAGGGATCCTATCCCCGATGGGCGGCACAAAACCTGAACGTTTTTTCATTTTCTCGATAACCATGACATGAGGCTGTTTGTTCTGGTAATTTTCGCTCTTCTTGGTGTACCTGCGGGTGAGTATAAGGTCTTCCAGTACCGAGGGGTCTTTTTCAAGGTCAATGTTGCGCACACTGTTGATAACTCCCCTCACATAGCTCACCGCATCCTCGACCCTTCCTTCTTTCAGTACCAGTTCAAGCACCTGGTTCAGGGTCTTACTGGTAAGTTCACACCAGTCCCGTCTGACCGTTTCCATGCCTTTGACCTTGATACTGTCGGACCAGCCTTCTGCAGATGGTTCAAATACCCATACTGCATAGCGTTTCTTTGCAATGAATATTGAGCGCCTGGCAAAACTCTCGAATTCAAGTTCCATGGGATCAGGTAATTCAGCAGATACGGTCCTGGCAATTTTCCGTCCCACAGTACCGGCATTCTCCAAAGAGATACCTTCCGGGGACAGTTTTACGAACACGCTGTCCGTATCCCCGTAGACCACGGACAGGTCGATCTTTTGCAGCTCATCGTGTTTGAGTCCTGCCCCTGAGAGTTCTTTCTCAACAAACGCATCGCTGTTAGAGAGATATATGCTACCGATCCGTTTTTCCACCAGGTCCCT
>JAMJFV010000126.1 GCA_023544495.1 ANME-2 cluster archaeon | reverse complement strand
TGGCTGTCAGTATCAAAAGATGGTGAAGAACTCAAGAACCTGGTCGTTAAGGAACAGGATCTTGGTGCAGGAGAAAAAGGAGAGTTCAATTATACCGAGGATCTTGGAGCACCTGATGACACAACAGTCGTTTCATTCATCGTGGAGACAGTATTCGCAGGAATGAACACCAATCTGGTGAAGATCCATACCATTAATCTGATCTCTATGGATACTGAGACACTGGAAGGAGGAACTGATACCATAAACGACTATAGAGTCACACTCACCGGTTCATCTATTACAATCAAGAATGATGAAGATATCAGTCTGAGTGAGGATGACATCACAGATGTCATGGAAGGCAGGTTTGCTATCAGAGTGTCTGAAGCGTTGGAAGTTGCCGGTGTTGATACCTTTACGGTAGCTATCGTCAAGGAAATCATCATCGAGGGTGAAGGAGCTACTCCAACCAGGACAGCCACAGAAACCGAAACTGGAACTGAAGCTCCAACAGATGGTGGAAACGTAACTGAAACCGGTACCGCTACAGCAACCGCAACCGCAACCACAACTGAAGTACCGACTGCGACCCCCACACCAGAGCCTGGATTCGAGGCAGTGTTCGCAGTTTCAGGTCTGCTCGCAGTAGCGTATCTGGTACTCAGACAGCGTGATTAAAGAGAACAAATATCTATGAATGAAGGGATTTTTTCATCCCTTCTTCTTTTTTTTTTAGGTCGATCGATTACAGCATTGTTAGACGTAGGGGATTAGATTATGATTTTACAGAAAATACTTACTATTGGTTTTTTAGTTTCAATTATTGTATTATCAGGTTGTACAGAAAATACCGGTAATGAAGATCTGACAGATACTCCGGATAATTCAATTTCGGATAACACATTAACAGGTAATCTCAGCCTTGACTCCATGGTCATAGTGGAACAATTACCTGATGGTTATGAGATTATGGGGACACTCCCGATATCAGATGATTATATTGAATACTCAGACAATATTATAGATGCAAGAGAAGGAGCCTACCGCGATACAGAGAACACCGATGTTTTTCTGGATATAATAGAGCTCGATTCAAAGCAAGCAGCACTGGACTTCATTTCACGGTACAAATCACAGTATATACCTCTTGATACCGGTGACAGGTTTACGACCATTTCATTTAACGGACATGAGGCCACCAGGATCCTCCAGTACAGGAATTCCGGGGGCAGTCAAATACCCAAATACCAGATCATCTGGAATAAAGAAAACCTGGTTTTGTTAGTAAGAAGTAACTCTCACCTTGAAAGTTCTTCACTGGAGCTGGCAAAGGCAACTGGGCAGTGATAACAAGAAAATCCTCCCTGCGGTCGGATTAACTTGAGTATAAAAAGTTATACATTATATACAATTAAAAATTCCTTCTTTTTTTGCCCACAACAACAAAGGATATGTAATAGTAACGCCCACATTGATAGTAAACGAGGTGTTTATTATTACCTTAAAAAATGGATTCCAAGTAAAATATTTGCTGATTTTTGCCCTTTTAGTTTCATTTTTTTGCTTACCTGTACAGGCTTGGGAAGATGTGGATCTCCAGCATTGGGCCAGTGGAAAATCCGGCAAGTTATACTGGGGAGATACCCTTGAAAATGGTGTATATAAGGTTGAAGCCTATGACTTTCCAAGAACAGATAGAAAGGGACAGATAAATACACCATATGTCGGAATTAATCTCTATAAGGACGGCGAACTGGTTGCCAGTGACAGTATGCTCATCTGGGATTCCTTCATATATGAAGGTGAAGTGAGAGTAACGGTAATAAACATTATGTCAGCCAGTGATATTCACTGGCAGGACGATACCTATAAACCATGGGCAGAAGTGAGCGTAGAACTGCGTGGCCTTCCTGATGTGGATATCTCTATTGGGACAGACAGGGATATCTACAAAGTTATCGATAAAAAGATATCTGTTACCCTTACAGCAAAGAACAGCGGCACAGCTCCTCTGGAAGAGGTGAATATGAATGTGGATTTCGGGGAATTGGAATTTGATCCCACAAGCCCAAATAAAAAAACGTATTTCACGTACCCGGAAATCCATCACGCTGCTTCGGTAACCGAAACGTTTATCCTCAAAGTTCCTTCAGATATGAAGGATACCGATTACGAGATAACAGCCAATGTTACCGGTATCGATGAAAAAGATGAAACTCATAATTTTACCGGTAGCGGTGACCTGACGGTTAAAAATATGATAAGCATCATAAAGAATACCAGGGAAGATATCTTCATGACTGATACTGCATTTGTGCAATTGATAATCAGCAACGATGGTGCTTATGCAGTGAAAAGTATCGAACTGGAAGATTCCCTCGGAGATTACTTTGAGTTGATCGGCAGTTCTTCCCTCATATGGAATTTTGACCTTGGGCCAGGTCAGTTCAAGGATTATAAATATACCATCAAACCCGTAAAACCAAACAAGAACGGATATAGCCTTCCCGAAGCACAAGCCAGCTGGGTAGTGAATGGAATTGAATATAACCAGACATCCGACTCACCAAAGATCATTGTACACGGCTCAAAAATACTTCTTGAGAAAACGGTAAGCCCTACCAAGGCCAATCCTAATACGAACCTGACAGTTACCGTCACTGCAACAAATGTCGGCGATGTAAAGGCCAGTGTAGAGATCTTTGACCAGTCACCATTACCTGATAACGTAATTCTGTTACACGGTGAAATGTATACGAAAAAAGTAATTGATGAAGAGGATAGTGTCAGTTTGAGCTATATCATCAAGGCAGAAACAGATGGTTTTTATGAATTGCCCAAAGCTACGGCCAAATTCTTTGACCTCCAGTTATACCGTAGCGAAGAATTATCCAACTCTCCGGTATTTACTTCAGGAAATCCACCACCTGCAGGTCAAACACCGCGCCCGGGTGAGACGTATACCCCAAAACCAACACCATTACCCAGAGCAACTCCGGAGGAACCCGGTTTCGGGATACTGGCGGCTATAATGAGCATCTGTTTGGCAGTGTTCATATCCATGCACAGGCATTGACAGGAGATTGCAATGGAGCCGATAATTGATGTGATCAAATCCCGCAGGAGTGTCAGGCAGTTTCTGGACCGACCCGTGGAAGATGATCTTATCGCAGAGATCCTTGAAGCTGGCCGGTGGGCGCCGTCCGGCCTGAACAACCAGCCCTGGCGTTTTGTAGTGGTCAGGGACAGGAGACGTATGGCTTCACTGGCAGAATGTACCCGGTATGGCGCTATTATCCGGGGGGCACCCCTCTTGATCGCTGTATTCCTTGATGAAGATGTGATGTATGACCATACCAAGGATACCTTAGCCTGCGGTGCAGCCATACAGAACATGTTACTTGCAGCCCACGGTATCGGACTGGGTGCAGTATGGCTGGGCGAGATATTGAACCGAAAAGCTGAAGTGTGCCGGATTCTTGAGGCACCGGGTTCAATGGAACTGATGGCAGTTATTGCAGTGGGTCATCCAGCCCCGGGTGGCAGCGATCCAGGCGTGCGCCGTGATATTTCAGAGATCGCCTCTTCAGAGCGGTTCAACAAACCTATTTTTTAAATAGTACCATGGTACCCAGAACGATGCTTATGACAAAACCGCCAATACCTGCTATCTCCAGAACAGGTTCCCCTCGTGCAAATACGAGCAACGAGGCTGATGATGCCAGCAAAATAATAATATAAAGTCGCTGCAAAATAGTATTGATAAAACGTCTTTTTTTAGCAGCATTTTCCTGTTTGCTAACGTTGAGTGTTTTTATGATCCTTAAGGTTTCAAATAGATCATTGATACCGGCAGGCACGCTCTTAAAAGCTTCATAGACATTGTCCCACTGCATCTGGAAATCTTCCACTATCTTTGTGGGCGAATACTTTTTTCTGGCTATTTCCCTGGACAGGGCTTTAACTTCATCCATCAGATTGAAATCAGGGTCAAGGTCAAGACAGGTACTCTCTACCAGGACAAGAGCCCTTTCAAGTAGCGAAAATGTGCGGGGTAATGACAGGTCGTATTTCAATGCAAGCTTGACAAAATCGTCACTATGCCGTTCACCCCTGCCATAATGCTGCCTGGATATAAGTTCATCAATATCCCATTTGAATGCATGGATGTCGATCTCATCAACAGGTTTGTGGGACATTTTTAACATTGAGTTAGCAACCATGTCAACATCTTTTATGTAGACGGCATAGAACACAGTGTACATATCTTTCATGATATCTGAATCAAGTTTTCCGACTGCGCCGAAGTCAAGATATGCAATATTGCCGTTCTTCATGACGAATATGTTCCCTGGATGCGGGTCTGCATGGAAGAATCCGTCTATGTAAACCATCTTGAGGAAACTGGTTGAGATAAGCTTCGCGACCCTTTTCTTCTCAGTCGAATTGAATGCCCTGTATTCCCTGAGCGTTACCCCGTAAATATGTTCCATTACAATAATTTTGTCATTGGTCAACTCCCAGTAGACCTTAGGAATATGCACCTGGTTGAAATCCTTGAAATTCTCCCTGAACCGTTCCATGTTGAAGGCTTCATTCCGGTAATCCAGCTCACGGTTCAGCATGGTCTTGAATTCTTCAAGAAAACCGTCAATGTCAATCCGGTCATTGATCTTGAGCAATTTCAGGAAAATGAACTTCAGATCATAGAGTATATCCAGGTCAAGATTGATCACATCCATCATGCCAGGCCTGGCGATCTTGACCGCTACGTTCTCCCCGTTAAGGACAGCTTCGTATACCTGGGCTATGGAGGCGCTGGCAATCGGTTCTTTGTTGAAATTGTCAAATAGTGCAGTAAAATCACTATGTACTCCGGTGTCTTTTGAAGTAGTACCACATACAACGCTGAATGCTTCTTGCATCCTTTCAAAATCATACGGCTGTACTCTTTCCTGAAGTTTTTCCAGTTCCGCGCCGTATTCAACAGGAACAATATCGGGCCGTTTACTCATAGCCTGGCCGAGTTTGATGAAACTGGGCCCAAGCTCTTCCAGGGCCATACGGAGTTTTACTGAATTGGACCTGCGCTCAAAATCTATCGGACAGGTACACAGGTCTACAGGTTCTGCCCTTTGCCTGGATTCTTTAGATACTATACTGAACAGTCGGTATTTGTAAAAAACCCGTGCGATCTTAATGTACCGTTTGATCTTGCTGAACATCCCGTTCAATATCAGCGTGTTATATGTTTATAAAGATAACTTTTATTACCATGTGCATGCTTGCGGTCTAAGCCCGGCATTTTGAGATTTAAATACGTTATAATATACAATATCACAAATATTAAGTAATTGTAAGATAATGAGTATTATCATGATAACACGGATCCTTGTGCCTGTTAAATCTACACAGGGCTCGAACAAAGCTATAGATTTCGCCTGTGAGCTGGCTGGCCAGCTTAATGCATCCATTCATTTAGTAACAGTTGATTTTGTTGATATGGAAGAAAAGAACAGAATAAGCCGTCAATTAATGGAAGAAACGATTAACATATGCAAGGGACGTGAAATTACCGCCACGTATTCAGTATTATCTGCACAGACCCCGGAAGACGTTACAATAGTTATCTCAAGGCTTGCAGAGGACTATGACCTTATTATAATGGGGCATTGTATGTATAAGAAAATATACAAGTTCCTGCGTGACAGTGTTGCCGAGAATCTCATAAAATTATCTCACTGCCCCGTAGTGGTGGC
>JAMJFV010000125.1 GCA_023544495.1 ANME-2 cluster archaeon | reverse complement strand
CTAGAAACAGGAACACCAGTACCATATTCAACGATATTCTACAATACTAACCTGCGGGCAATATTTGGTTTGGATATGACACGTACCGGGGTCTTTCGCAACGTCGGAGATCGCATAGAATTACGTGACGAACTCATCAAGCCAGGAATTAAGAACGGTGCGCTGAAAGAGCGTGAAAAAGATGTTTATGAACTCTCAAATAATCACATCGCAAAAATCCGTGCAGGGGAATTATTGCATTCTCTTTCTGTTTTGCGGGGTGGTGCCAAACAGGCGGCATTTGCAACCGATGTGTCCCCAAAAGTAATGATTCTTGCCGGACTTAATTGTGGTAATCTGATATTCAACAATCTGTTTGAAGATAACCTAAATCAGGAGGCTTCTGAAGGACCATCTATAAAAGTGGAAACACTTAAAGAGATTGCATCGGATTATGCAGATAGATTGGTCACTCCTATATATATTGGAATCCGAAATGGCTATCTTAGTCCGAAGAACGAAGAAACAATACGTGCACTTGGTGCAAGCGGTTCAATATTTATTATTGATACACCAATAAACGTGACAAAAAAATTCGTAGAAGCACATCTTGGATATGATCGAAACAACAGCGGCAAAACAAATTGAGGCACTATGATCGGGAGGGTTTATTAAATGGATAAATTAGTCCATGCCACAATCAAGGGAATTACAGCAACGTTTAGAATTCCCCTTGTTGTGAGCGGTAAATCTCTATGTGCTCCTGTGCCATCTTACTCTACACTGCTTGGATTTCTCGGGTGCTGTGCAGGAAAAGAAGTTTATCCAGATGACGTTAGAATAGGCTTTGAATATCGTTTTGGTGAAGATGTTTCTGGTGCTGGATTGGGCGTGGATATGGAGACAACCCACAGATTTGAATTCAAAAACAATAAATTGCGACCCCACACCAAAGGAACAGCCATAAGATCATATGAATTCCATGCATATCCAGTCTTAGAATTATATCTTGATAATATGGATTTCTTTGATATTCTTAAGCGACCAGCGGGGATTCCAACATTTGGAAGGTCACAAGATTTAACATGGATTGAGAAAGTCGAAACGACAGACGTGACGCAGAAGCCAACTGGCAAGGTTGGTACAACGATTATGCCGTTTCCACAGGAAAATATTGGTGGTAGAATGTTGAGACTTCCTGAATTTTTCGATAACAGTATAATTGGGATGACGAGAAATCCTATGAATATTCGCCTTTTTCAGGTTGTTTCTGCAGGCTCAATCGTTGATAATCCGAATTTATACCATATAAACAATGACACAGATGAGGAGCATGCCATCTATCTCCATGAGTGGGCAAGAATTGATGGCAAAGAGTGATGGTAAAACAACACTCTTTGACCATTTACTAGATTGTACAAATGTTGCATCCGGAATCGCAGATAGAGCACCGTTTAGCAAAGATGACTGCAAGAACTTAAAAAACGATTTGTTTTTTTGTGCGATCGCACATGACGTGGGAAAATCCGCGAGTGGTTTTCAGGATGTGATGTACGGACGCACTAAAAACTGGGGTGGAAAGCGTCACGAAATTATTTCTGCTACTTTCGCTGCAACATTTCCAGACATTAAAGATGAGCAATTATTTGCTATTTTGACCCACCATAAAAGTATTTTTCCAGATATTACAGTAACTAATGAAAAAACATTGCCTGAACAGCAAATTCCTTTTAAGGATGATTTGGAAGATCTTGCGCCAGTGTGCACTAAAATGCAACATGAATGGTATAAAACATCAGCAGACTTTCTAAGTATGTGGAATGGATTATGCAAGGAAACAAAACGGCAGGAGTGGGAACTCAACAAAATTCCTGATTTCGCAGATATTGGACTACCATATGAATGGCTGTCTCGCTCAAGCAGATACGGACAACTTGCATTTATTCCAAAAGAGAAACGAAGGTATGCAGCACTATTACGTGGTGCATTGATTAGCTCAGACCACTTATCATCTGCCAATGTAACCAGTCTTCCCCCTCCAATCACGTTAAAGGATTACCATTTTTTCAAAGAAGGAGAAACTCCGCGCCCTTTTCAGATGGTTTCTGGTAGTGTTTCTGGTGATGCTATTCTGAGAGCGCCTACAGGGTCTGGAAAAACAAATGCTGCCCTTTTATGGGCTGCATACAATCAAATAGAAAATGGGCGTCTATTTTATGTGCTACCATATACTGCAAGCATAAATGCCATGTTTAGCACATTGCAATCAATCTGTGGAAAAGATAATGTGGGGCTTTTGCATCACAAAAATGTGGCGCACCTATATAAACTTCAGGAAGATGAAACACAGGATGGGAGTACGGCAAAGCTTCTGGCAGATCTTGCACGAGAGATGTATTATCCGATTAGAGTATGCACTCCGCACCAGATTCTGCGCAGTGCATTACGTGGGCGAGGGTGGGAGCAATCGCTGATCGAATTTCCAGGAGCATGCTTCATATTTGATGAAATTCACGCATATGAACCAAGAATTATTGGGCTCATATTTGCAATGATCCATTGGCTAAAACCACTTGGCGCAAAGTTTTTATTTGCATCCGCAACAATGCCTGAATTTCTTCAGCAACTCATCAGCCAACATCTGGGCGAGAAGTTGACAATAATTGAACCAGATTCAACAGAGCCAATGGATAACGAAGTCATTACCAAAAAGCGCCATATACTTGAAATGTGGTCTGGAAATATATTAGAGCAAATAGATGCTTTTATAACTCGATTTTCAGATAAAAAATTGTTAATAATCTGTAACCACGTTGCAACTGCGCAGAATGTCTACGAATACATTATCAAAAGAAAAGATGAAGGTATATATAATGTTGAGGAACCCGTGCTTCTTCATTCACGATTTACTCAACGAGACAGAAGTAATCTTGAGGACTTGATTATAAAACAACAACCAAAAATACTCATTGCAACTCAAGTGATTGAAGTCAGTTTGAACTTAGATTATAATAACTGCATAACTGAACCAGCACCAATCGATGCATTGATTCAGAGATTTGGACGTGTAAACAGATATGGTAAAAGGGAACCAGAAACGGTAATTGTATGCAAGGAGCAAGTAAATAAATTCAACATTTATCCAAAAGCAATAGTTGAAAAGACTCTTCAGAGTATAGAATCACTACAAGGTACTGTGTTAGCAGAGAGAAATCTCATCGATGTGGCAGATATGGTTTACGCGGACGGGTATGCTAAAACTGAGTGGGAAGAGTTTGAACGGGCTTTGAATTATCCTGAACTGAAGGATTTTGATGAACATACGATTGCCGGGGTTTATCGTAACTGGGTTGAGGATGTCATAGAAGGAACTGATCAATCAATCGAAGTTTTGCCGGAGGTATGCCATGAGAAATATATGAGTTTGAGAAGAGATAAACGATGGATTGAGGCTGGTATGTTATTAGTCCCGCTACGTGTCACACAATTTAGCATGCTCAGATCCAAAGGATATATTGAACCAATCCAAGACGATGAGGGCGTATTTACAATTACTGCTCATTATGACTCGCGAATAGGTCTTCAGATAGCTGATCTTCCACAAAAAAATAATGGTGGTGCGGTGTTTATTTGATACTTTTTTTTATCAAAGTTCATCAGTGAATTCATTGCGCCCTCATCAAAAATATGCATCGATCTCAACTCAAAACAATATCACTCATGCAAACCAATGACCTTCCCCCCACTCCCACACCTGCCATGAAAATAACAGGTGTCAAGATAAACTACCTTCACATCTGCCACACCAAGCTCTGGCTTTTTTCCCACAATATTACACTTGAGCACGAGCATGATAACGTCAGTATCGGCAAGATGCTCCATGAAGACCGCTACAGCAAGAACAAAAAAGACATCACAATTGACAACACGATAAGCATAGATTTTGTGAAGCGGCGCAATGGCGTACTGGAACTGCACGAAATAAAAAAGACTAAAACGATGGAAGACGCCCACCTGCACCAGATGTACTATTACCTCTATTATCTCAAGCAAAGGGGAGTTGATGCGCAAGGCATCATGAACTACCCATTGCTGAACCAGACAAAGGAAGTATTGCTAACACAGGATGATGAAATAAACATCGAGAATGACATGCATCGTATTGAAGAAATAGTCACAGGCCGGATGCCCCATCCTAAACGCATCAAAATATGCCCCAAGTGTGCATATTTAGAATTCTGCTTCTGTGGCGGCGGTGGTGATTGATATGAGATTGATACAGCGATTGATACAACATTTTGCCCGTAAAGATATTGAAAAAGAGGAACTACAATGCGAACTGATTATTATATCCTGCAGGATGGCATCTTACAACGCAAGGAAAATACAGTCTATTTTGTGAACAAAGATGAGAAACGGGTTTTGCCCATAAACAAGATATATTCCATTTACGCATACGGGAATCTATCGTTTTCATCCGGTGTTGTGTCGTATTTGTCAAAGAATGGCATCCCTATACACTTTTTCAACTACTACGGTTTCTATGAAGGCAGCATGTATCCAAGAGAGACACTGATAAGCGGAGACCTTGTGATACAGCAGGCATCCCATTATCTCGATGCTGCCAAAAGGATGTGGCTGGCAGCAAAGTTTATCGAAGGCGCCTGCGGGAATATCCTGAAGAATCTCAAGTATTACTCAAGGACCAAGGATGGAATTCAGGAAACGATGGATGCGTATATAGCTTCCATTGAATCAGAGATTATCCGTCTTCCTGAAGCTGATTCCATCCCCGGTATGATGAGTGTTGAGGGGCGGATTCGCAATATTTATTACAGTGCTCTGGACGAGATATTTCCTGAAGATTACAGGATCGTAACTAGAACACGCCGCCCGCCTGGGAATAAGATGAATACACTGATTAGTTTCGGCAATTCCCTGATGTACACAACAGTACTTTCTGAAATCTACAATACTCAGCTAAATCCGACGATATCATATCTGCACGAGCCATTTGAGCGGCGGTTCTCCCTTGCTCTCGATGTGAGTGAAATTTTCAAGCCGATTATCGTTGACAGGATTATACTCAAGCTTGTGAACAAGAATATGCTGGATGATAATTGCTTTATGGGCGAAATCGGGGATATGTTGCTCAGTGAGAAGGGCAAGAAGATATTTTTACAGGAATATAATGAAAAGCTTGGCACCACTATCAAGCATAAGGGGCTGGGGCGCAATGTATCATACAAGAGGCTTATCAGGCTTGAGCTTTACAAGATATCAAAGCATGTGATCGAGGATGAGGTGTACAAGCCCCTTGTGATGTGGTGGTAAGATGTACGTAATAGTTGTTTATGATGTTGGGGTGGAGCGTCTGAATAGGGTGCGTATTTTCCTGAAGCAATATCTCAACTGGGTGCAAAACAGTGTGCTTGAGGGGGAACTTACAAGAGCAGAATATATTAAGGTCCATTCGCGTTTGAAAGAGATTATCGATGAAGATGTGGATAGCATTTTCTTCTATCATGTGAGGGATAAAAAGTATCTTGGGTTTGAAGAACTAGGGCACCGTCCGGCTGAGATAGATACGATTATCTGATGGTTTTTCGTGGATCCTTATAAAGGAAATGCCAGATGAGGGATCCACGAAAACAGGGGAGGGTATTTTGGTTGAAATAAGCGGTTTTATATAATATCGAATCACTATATTTCTATGAAAAAGCAGCATCAATGTCGATGTAGATAGATTTTCATGAAACTAAGTCAAGTGCCCGAAATGTGGTCAAATCAGCTTGGTTAAAATCAGACCTTGGAGGGATTGAAACATCTGAAGTTGCGAG
>JAMJFV010000124.1 GCA_023544495.1 ANME-2 cluster archaeon | reverse complement strand
GGCGAGGCGTTTGGACCCCGGGGGGCAGGGCATATCAGGCTTTCCTATGCCACCGGTGATGAGGATATCCTGAGGGCACTGGATATAATGGGACAGGTGCTGTAGCACCATGATAATAGGGGCGTCATCCTTCGCATCCACGCTCGATGAATTGATGACTGAAGTTGACTCTGTGGAACTGTACATTCCCAAGATGGGATTATATGAGGGACGTGACCTTCAGTTTGACCGTGTAGAGGCTGTTCAGGATATACTGTCCACGTCCTGCGGAATTACCTCTATTCATGCTCCCTATTATGCTGAAGCACAAAGATATCCCAGATCCCTTCGTGTTGATATGGCACACATGAATGGTTCTGATTTTAAGCTCATTGAAGAGTCCATTGAAATGGCTGCATTTTTCCAGTCAAATGTGATGGTGGTGCATCCAGGTCTTGCAGGAAATGACCGTCAGAGGAGTCTTGATACAATGATCGATAACCTTAGACGCCTTTCAGGGATCGCTGAGGAGCATGGCATAGTGCTGGGTCTGGAAAATAAAGAAGGGACCGCTCCCGGCAACCTGTGCTGTGAGGCAGTTGAACTGGTAAAGGCTGTGGAGGAAGTTGATTCAGATAGTCTGGGTGTCACATTTGATGTGGGGCATGCCAACCTGACCTCAGGGGGCGATCCCTGGCTGGTGAGAGCGTTCATGAAGAGGGTACAGGAATGGGTGGTACATGTGCATGTACACGATAATATGGGTGTATGGACCAGGGAGTATGATGGTGATATTCACATGGCCCCCGGCACCGGCACGGTTGACCTGTCAGTGATAGGTGAACTGGGGCATGGTGGGATACACAACCTGGAAGTGTTCTCCATAGAGGATGTGATCTCCGGGAAAGAGAGGCTGCTGGCACTATAATTCTTATATCTCTTCTGCCGGTTGTGGGGCGAACTGGGTCCCCATTCCAGATTCAAGGACGTTTATGATTTTCTGGTCCCCGCCGATATAAAGTACAATGATCTCTTCTGAATTGAAGAAATGAGGCGTTTCGGTCCATACCATTCTGGTATTGTTTATGACCCGGGCATCCGGTGAGACCAGGGCCATATCTTTCCGGGCTGCAGTGACATTAGAGTAGTCAAAAACGTATACCAATTCCCCATTTAACGTGAGGTTCATGCTTCTTACCGAAAAGAATGGCTGCCTGCTGATGCCCAGGGTTCTTACTTCAAGACCTTCTGACTGTAAGTGATTAAGCAGGCTTACATAGCCGATTATGCGTGGCAGTTCCTCTTCATCTATTGGTTCCTTTTCATTGAAAAGACACCCGGAAGAAACAACCATTAGGAGCAGGAAAATAGTTATTTTCGATAGTTTTTTCATGATCTACTCCCGACCTGTGGACATCTATTCAGTGGTATGTCATGCTGTATCCCAGATACGCACCGATACCAAAAACGACCAGAAGGATGATATGCTTGGTTATCAACATCTTCCTGCGGGCCTGTTCTGTTTCTTCCCCATAGAAGTTATCCACATACGTAAAAGACCGAATTCCCCCCGTGGCAAAGATGATCACTACGGCTGCGAGAGATGTCCAGAAGAAGAAACGTTCCAGGATATTGAGCGTTCCTGCAATTGACTGGTATTCCTGCTGGGATCTATGAAGGGAATAAATGACTATCATGGCCGATAGCCAGAAACCTGTGGCAAAATCGTGAATAAATCCGTTCAGGACAACCGCAGTATGTTTGAGATTTACCATTATGTCCTCACCTTTTATCTGGTCAGATTACCTGTTTCTTTAAATATATACCTTTATAATTACCAGCAGGTGCCTTATTTCACATAGCCCCGTTGAATAATATTAAATGACATTACCGGCTGACAAAACCTTTATCAACCCCTCCCCCCATAAATCCCCCACCAACCATGAAAAAGAAACTCTACGTGCCCCACCCCGGACATTATGAAGGGCTGGAGCAGTTACTGGCTGACTCAAATAACATTTATTCGATTTACATGGCGGGTTCGCCGGATTACATAGGCACGGGCCGCGTCAATCTGGGGCACGCAAATCTTGAGGAGATTGCCAGACATACCCAATGCTGCCATGGTAAGGGTGTCAAGATAGAGATGGTGCTGAACAGTTCGTGTATGGGCGGTCAGCAATTAACTCCTGAAGGATATAACATCCTTCACTGGTACCTTTCAAACCTGGAGGATATCGGTGTCGACACGGTAGTGGTGGCTGATCCATACCTTGTAGAAATGTTAGACCAGGAGTTCAATATCCCGTCCGTGGTCAGTGTACTGGCGTTCGTGGACAGCCCCCAGAAAGCCGAGTTCTATGAACAACTGGGTGCTTCGTCCATTGTGGTGGACTCGAACGTGAACCGTCATTTCGACGTTCTGGAAGCTATCAGGGATGCAGTTGACTGTGAACTAAAACTCCTTGTCAATGAAGGTTGCCTGTACCGCTGCCCGTTCCGGTATGCCCACTTTAATTTCTTTTCGCATGTGAACGGACCGCCCCCCCGTCCGAATGTTCAGGATGACTATTATTACAACAAGTGCCTCACTCTGCGTATCAGAGACCCGTCGCTTATCATCAGATCACCATTTATCAGGCCGGAAGACCTTTCTGAATATGCACATATTACAGATGTTTTCAAGATAGGGGGGCGCTCCCATTTATTGAACTGGATACTGAACTGTGTAGATGCCTATGCCAGTGAGAGGTATGATGGAAACCTGATGGACCTGATGGACTGTCCAAAGGATCTGGTTGACCTGTTCAACATTCCCAACAGGGCACTGGACGGGGCTATCAGGCAGTGGAAACAGCACAGTACTGTGTGCCACACCTGTGGATATTGCCAGCGCCTTGCAGAGAAGGTTACACAGGTGTATAACCGCATGGGTACACCGGATGAAAAGCTTGAGCAATGGATCACATTAACGAACAAAGGGATTGATACCTTATGACCCTGGATAATCTTCTTAAAACCAGAGCTGACCTGGAGGAACGTATCAGGAAGCTTATTGGCCGGGCGGCAATGATCATTGAACTTGACCTGTTTGCACTTCCCTGCGGTTGTTCGGGATATACGGCAAATACTCGCGGCCTGGCTCTGGACGACCTGGAAGTTTTCGAGGAACATTTTCTCAAACTGTTAAATGAAAGTGCTCAGGCTGTGAATATATCGACAGGTTTCGTGTTTGCCAGGATAATTCCGGGCACGCAGGAGATCGCTGCCCTGAATGTCCGTGAACTGTGCCCGCGGTGCTACTCGGATTTCGCCTCAACCAGGGGAAAACGTCCCAGACCGGATATTTATATATTCCATCTTGCAAGACGGAAACGGTAGTCGCATAATAATTCCTTATCAGAAAATTAAATATATATTGGCATATGATATATAATAAAATACTGAACAATAGTTATTCATACATGGGAAATCGTATCATAAAATATATATTTATTAATAATCGTTATTTGTAACTATAAAAAAATGTATGTACAAAGTAATTACGATGTTATCGAGGGGATATCTAAATTGAACAAGAACCGTATTGTAGGATATATCCTATTGTTGTTTTTCTTCCTGATCCTGTCAGCGGGTAGTGTAAGTGCAGAGAACATTTATGATGAGAAAATTTACGAGGGAGATGGCTATCAGATAAATAATTATTTTATAGAAGTATCTGATATTACTTCATTAGAAGGTTCCATATCACTGGATATAAACATCTATCAGTTACAATCAGATGGCACATATGATCAATTAACGGTGTCGAAGACTATCATAGAGAATAAAAAACGAGTGAAATATCTTAGCGATCCCGTGGAAATACTGGTGAATGAAAAGAACGTCTCATCTCAGTATGCAATTGTGGATATTATAACCACAGGAATAAGTGTGGAATATGAAAAAGCAGTCTCCGGAGGTGTTTCAAATGCCTTTTACGTCGGGGAACCATCCCTCGTACTTACAAAAGAAACAGATAAATCCTCAGTTAATATCGGAGACACTATCAGGATAACCATCAAGGCCAGAAATACCGGTAACGGTATTGCCAAACGCATCAGCATCGATCCTGGCATAACTCCGGGTTTTACCTTTAAGTCCTCTATATATACTACATATCCTACAGAATTACCTGTGGATACTGCATATACACAGATGTACATATATGAGGTCGAAGCAGCTAGAGGCGGCACTTATACTCTCAGTCCGGCCATAGCCACGTATTCGTCTTCTGTGTTCGGGGATGATTATACTGCAGCATCTTCCATGCCAACCGTGATCGTGGCTGAAAAAGTAGTAGAAACGTCTGATCTTGAAATCACGATATCCCAGGACAAGACCAGATTAAAGCGCGATGAAAAGATCACATTTACCGTATATGTCAAGAACTTAAAGGACGTACCAGCCTCCACTATTAAGATCACTCCAGTTATTCCAAAGAACTTGACGTATGTTTCAGGCTCAGAAGATATTGATATGATAGCTGAAAAACCCATTATACAGAAAAGTACTTATGGAGCCATGTATGAGGAAGAGTACAAGTTTACTTTCAAAGCCGGAGGTGTAGGAGCTAACAACCTGACCGTAAAATTGACATACAATAACGGCACAGGAGATATTACTAAAGAAGTGACTTCGGAAATGTTCTACATTCAAAAGGGTAAATATGATTATCTTGCAGAATATCCTATTTACGTATACATTACTCCAGTTTTTATTCTTATCGCCATAGCAGGTTGGCTGCACTGGAGACGCAGTCAGTTCAGGATGTAAAAAAAATGATTTGGAGGATTTTTAATTGTTAAATGTCTTAATGGTTGGGACAGGTCAGTGCGGAAACAGGATACTGGATGCTGTTAATAGGGAAGCCTTTGGGGGAGGTAAGTTCTCAAAATACTATTCACGCCAAAAATTTCCCTCAAGGGTCGAGACCATTGCGATAAACACCGCTATCAATGACCTGAAGGAAATGCGTTATACAAAAACTAAAGACCGGATTCATATCCCCAACCTGCATGGTGTAGGTGCAAACCGCATTGTGGGTAAGCAATGTTTTACTGACAACAAGGACGTTATTATGAGAAACATCTCCGAAAGAGGAGAGTTTGATGTTGGTTTTGTCATTACGTCGACTTCAGGCGGCACAGGTTCATCATTTACCCCGCTTCTGGTAAAAGAATTAAAAGGGCGATATGATTTCCCAATTTATTCAGTTGT
This sequence comes from ANME-2 cluster archaeon, assembly GCA_023544495.1. GTDB lineage: Archaea > Halobacteriota > Methanosarcinia > Methanosarcinales > Methanocomedenaceae > Methanocomedens_B. The sequence goes on along the minus strand of JAMJFV010000124.1, from coordinate 641 downwards.
GGTCCTGCCTTTCAGGGAAGAGGGTACAATATATCTCCAGAACTCTGCATTTTGTTTAAAAGAAATGTACGATAGTGGAACCGATGGCATAATACTGGCAGATAACCAGTTCCTGAAAGATGCTGGCGGAGACATACAGAGTGCCTATGACGGCATAAACAATATGATAGCTGAACGGATATTGTTTTTACTCGAAGCCCTTGACAGTGAGATGATGATGGTCACTGACCTGGGTGATTTCCAGACAGTAATGTCGGGTGGGGCTGGTTTTGCTACGATCGGATTTGCAAGGGGCGATGGGAAGAACTCGATTCGTTCAGTCATACATGACAGTCTTTCTCCCAGCGGTCTGCTGTTTTCCTCGAATGTTTTCGAAGAGGGGAGCAGAGCTATGATAATCATGAGAGGTGACCGGAAGTATCTGAGTATTGATGATATTTCAGGTGAGATTGATAAACTGTCATCCCATATCGGTCATGTTTTCAAAGGAGTCATTATCCGAAACGGTGAATTGCCAAGAGTTCTTTCTGTATTGACGCTTGAGTCCACAGCCGAACTTGAAAATCTGTACGCCCTTGCGGTCGAAGCCATCCAGATAGAAAAAGATAAACGTGACCGAATGGCTATACGAAAAGAAGCAG
>JAMJFV010000123.1 GCA_023544495.1 ANME-2 cluster archaeon | reverse complement strand
AGCTTTATCGTAATGATCGAGCCTCTTTTCGCCATTCAAGGTACCGCTTAATGAGGCTGACCTGCCTGTCATAATTTTTCCATCATCATCAAGGACCATAGCATAGACATACACTACAAGGTCGTTATTGAGTGTACCACCGGTTTCAGTGAAGGGAGCATTAGCACCACTCTTATCCTGGCTTATCTGCCAGTCAGCATAGACCCTTTTGTCAGTAAATGTAATCAACTCAGTAGCCGTGCCCGCAGCCATAGCTACTGCTATCCAGTTTCCAAAAACAACAAGGGCAAGCACCATAACAATCGCAAAAGTAGTCAGTCGTTGAACAGAACATGTCTGTCGGGCTGTACTGCATGACGGGTTGCCAGCTGTTATTCTATGGTTTCCACCCTTTAAATTCATATATCCTTGCCTCAATTCATTTTTTGCTTTTCACGGGGATTTTAACTGTTTTTTGTAGCCCGGTTCGCTACCGGGAACAAGTGAACATCTGTCTCGGGATGGAATGTATTTTACCACCCTTTTCATAGATACCTTGAGTTAACCGAAGTATCTATGAGAAAATCTCTCGTTAATTATATATAAATATTACATTACAATAAAAATTCAAGCGTGCTCTAGTGTGTCGAATATGTCAGAGGCTCCCGAATGATAATCATCATTATAATGATGGTTATTCACGGATAATCATGATGAATATGTCTGAAGTCCCGTGTTTTCAATGGGATGAACGAAAAAATAAATGCGCCACCCGGGAAGGATGGGCAAAAAAAGCGTGGTTCTATCGTGCCAGATCGAAATTTTCCCTGACTATCTTCAATGCGCAGTAGTTCCCGCACATGGTACAGGCTTCACCATCATCCGGCGCCCGGCTCTCCCTGATATGCCTGGCATGCTCGGGGTCGATGGCCAGAGAGTACATCTTCTCCCAGTCCAGGTCGCGCCGTGCCCTGCCCATCGCAAGGTCCTGGTCGCGCTTGCCCAGTTTTATCATATCCCCGATATGGGCAGCTATCCTTGATGTGATGACCCCGGTCCTCACATCCTCCACATTGGGCAGTGCCAGGTGTTCGGCAGGCGTGACATAACACAGAAAATCACATCCTGCCGCACTTGATATGGACGCACCGATGGCAGTTACGATATGGTCATACCCGGGCGCCACATCAGACACCAGCGGACCGAGCATGTAGAACGGCTTGTCCCCGCTCATGCGCTTCATCAATGTCACATTGGTCTTTATCTCATCGATAGGCACATGCCCCGGACCTTCCACAATGACCTGCACACCGGCATCGTGTGCCCGGTCAGAGAGTTCGGAGTTTATGACCAGTTCCTGTATCTGCGCGCGGTCAGTAGCGTCATGCACAGCCCCGGCACGCATACCGTTACCCATGGAAAGCGTGACCTCATGCTCTTTCATGATCTCAAGCAGGTAATCGAACTCGCTGTACAGCGGATTCTCCTTCTCATTGTGGATCATCCAGGCCGTCATGAACGCGCCGCCCCTTGAACACAGACCGCCGTAGCGCCCCTGGTTCTTTAACCGCTCCACCGTGAACAGGTTGATCCCGGTGTGAATGGCCATGAAATTCGAGCCTATCTTTGCCTGTTCTGCAGTGGCCCTGAACAGTTCATCTTCCTTCATATCAACGACCGAGCCGTACTTCCTTGCCGCCTCGATAAATGCCTGGTACAGGGGCACGCAGCCCAACGACAGTGATATGGCATCAGCTACTTTTTTTCGTATCTCGAGGAAGTCGCCCCCGGTAGACAGCTCCATCAAGGTATCGGCACCGGCTGCTTCTGCCACCTTTGCCTTCTCCACTTCAAGGTCTATATCCACAATATCGGAAGATGTACCTATGGACGCATTGACCTTGGTACGAAGACCTTTACCGATACCGCAATGCCTGATCTCCCTGTAGGGGGTCACGGGAATTACTATCCGGCCTGCAGCGATGCCCCTTCGCACGAATTCAGGTTCGACTCCTTCTGCTGAGGCTACTTCTTTCATCACATCAGTGATGTTTCCATTATTTGCTTCATCTATCAGACTCATATCTTTCACCGAAATAATCTGTTGGGATATAGATAGCGTACCTGGTTATAATACTTCTTAAAAAATTTACTTTAGTTTAAATCAAGTATACTTGATTTAGAGCAGTTTTGGTTGATGCACGACACAATTATTGCAGTTCATCATTTAAGTATAGTGAAAAATCAATTAATATTGACTAATTTACTATAAATTACATCAAGCCTTGCTACTAAATCTGTGATATTCTCATCCAGTTTCTTCGCATATTCTCCTACTGTTTGTCATCGTCATGATATTTATTTCTACTTCGATATCGGGATGCATAAAAGAATCCGGGGGATACTCACATATCACAGTATTCCGGGCCAGGGAGATGATAGACCATGGTGGAGTCGATAGTATAGATGTAAGGATACAGGAAGAATATGATAAAGGCAGGGAAGGTGAACTTAGCATAACTGCATGTGAGATCCTGCAGACAATGGATTTGACAGGGTCTATACTATGTATGAAGGGATCGTTGAATGGATAAATACCGGGAATGATACGCCAACGTTTTTATAAAGGCCCTCATTTTCCAGGAACAATCGTATATTCCCAGAGCGGACTTAAGACAACCTGATTGGTGATTAAACCATAATTCAAAAAAATGTGCACAGGGAAGTATACATTCCCTGCACGCAATGTTTGCTAATCCTTAATTCTTCGTTTAGGTGTTACCACCCATATGTTCATCTGCTCGAGCACACTGGCCACTTCACCATACGCAATGAAGAACTCCTTTTTCAATGCCCTCACAGATTCCACCCGCGGTTCTGCTGCCATCCATATCTCATCAGCATTGCTACCACGGCTTATTGAAACACATGATAACATATCAGCATGGGTGAGCCGGTATACTGAATCAGGCCCGCTTGGCGTTACCCAGGCAGGATACGTGCTCTTCAGCATCCCGATTGTTTTTTTCCAGTCAAGTCTTTCTGAGACCCTGAGATGCAAGTGCAGGTGACTGCGCTCCCCGGTCACATTTTCACTGATATTTTTCAGGAAACCTGTAAATTCAAGATCAGATTCATCAACTTCTTTTTCATCCTTTATTGCCAGTTTTTCTGCCTCTTCACTGAAGAACGGAGCCAGGTTCACCTGACCTGAGGGTTTTGTCAGCAGTGATACTCCAAAGAACGTAACTGCGCTCAGTGACATCCCCACGACCACCCCGTGATTCATAAGGACCGGGCTGACGGTCTCAAGATACGCTGTCGACATTGGGGGCGTATTTGTCAGGTCGTACACAACAAGTGCTATCTGTGAAACTGCCCCGATGACCATCGCTGAAAAGGCTCCTTCCTTAGTGGCACGTTTCCAGTACAATCCTCCCATAAGCGGGAAAAAATACGAAGCACTGGCTATAAATGTAGCTATATGGATAGCATCGATAATACTGTGTATGAAGAAGGAAGCTACCGTTGCTGAAAATATGATTATGAGCACGCTTAGCCTGTTTACGACCAGCATCTGCTTCATCGTGGCATCCGGCTGTATGAACCGCTGGTATATATCCCGCGAAAGGCAGGAAGCCCCTGAAGTTGCAAAGGTATCAGTACATGACATTGCCGCTGCTGCAAGTCCTATTGCGCTCAGTGCTATAACAAGGGGTGAAAAGTTCTCAACGATGAATTTCAATAGCGCAGGTTCGGCCTCAGCCATTCCCATCGGAAAACCCATCTGTGCGATCCCGGGATATATGCTGTTCAGACCGATTGCGATCACAGCACATGCAGCAAATACCACCAATATCAGCATGGAACCCAGTACCATCCCATATTGTGCAGATCTCTTGTCCCGGGCGGCCCATACTCTCTGCCACGGGTCCTGCTCTGTCATCCAGCCGGGAATGATGGCGACGATAAATATCAACACCAGCGGGATCCCTATGGAAAATGGATTCCACCATGTGGAATCGACATTTCCGAACAGTTCTGACACAGTGACGGCAGACACATCAACCGTTCCCGATGTGGCTGCACCTACCGCCAAAAAGGCCATTGCAATGGTAAATATGGCCAGGAACGTGAACTGGATAACATCGGTCCAGACAACTGCTGAGAGTCCGCCCAATGTTACATAAACAGATACTGCAAGTGCAACAATAATTGCCGCATACAGCGGGCTTAGACCATAGAAAACCTCAAGCACAAGAGCCAGTCCCTTGATATCTGCAACTGCAAATAATATCATAACGATGGCGATGATTATTCCCAGAGGAGCCCGCATGGCACTGCTGTACCTCTGCTCAAGGAGTTCCGGCTGGGTTATGGAAGGCAGGTTCTTTATCTTTCCTACCAGCAATGCAATGATAAGCAGTGCCAGTATGTTGGGGGCCACAAAACCCCATATCGAACCCATTCCAAGGAGCATATAAAACCCTATGACCGCAAGTATCCCGCCTGCTGTAAGCCACGAGGCGGCTGCTGAAAAACCAATCGTTTTAGGACCGATCTCTCTTCCAGCAAGCCAGAAATCAGTAACAGACTTCTGTTTTTTTGTAAAATACCATCCAATACTTACAAGCCCTGCCAGATAAATGGCAAGTAAAATTAAAAATATCTGATATCCATCCATTATAAGTAACACCTTGATTTAGTTAAACCAAAAACATCATTCATATATTTATAAGTACTTAATAATCGACATTGAATTCAACGAACATTCCTTATTCTGATCTTTACCTGTCGAATAGAACGAGTGTTATTCCAAAAGGTATTATAATTGTGTAGTGTCATTATTGGTTCATATGACCCCTGATATTACGTTTGACGACATCGGTAGTTATCCTCTCCCCCCTGGCATCTCAAGGGAATGGATCACACAGGCTGCTGCTTCCAGGCAGGAAGACGAGCGCCTGTTTGGGGCAATTGCCCTTTCAATGCAGCAGAAGATCGACGCAGGTGTGGAAGTTCCCACCTACCCCCAGTTCCAGGACATGAACAGGCAGTTCCTGAACATCATAAACGACCCCAAACGGACTGAAGAACCCATGCTGGTCAGGGAATCCGATGCAAAGATCCTGGAAATGGAAGCCATTACAGCCCTGGCAGGTGAGTACAGGACACAACACGGCGAAGCCCTTAAGGTTCGCATATGCGCTACAGGACCGGTAGAGCTATACCAGCACGAGTTCGGCGGCACGTCATACAGCGACGTATTGCTGACCATGGCAAAAAGTATTAACAGGTTTGTCAGGAATGCCCTCAACTGCTCTGCCGACCTTGAAGTGGTTACAGTATCCATTGATGAACCCAGTATCGGTATAAATCCACAGATTATGCATGCCGATGAAGATATTATCAAAGCACTCAACGTAGCGGGACAGACCGCCAAAAGCCACGGCATAGACACCGAAATACACCTGCATTCACCCCTCAATTACAAACTGGTGTGCGAGGTCCCGTCCATTAACATCATAGGAGTGGAATCAGCCGCAAATCCCTCATATCTTGAACTCATCGACCGCTCAGACCTTACCACATCTGATACGTTCCTCAGGGTAGGCATTGCCCGCACAGATATATTCGGCCTGACTGCCGCTCTGAACGAAAAATACAACACTAATGTCTGGAAGGAACCGGACAGGATAAAGGAAGTGGTCACCCTGATGGAAACACCGCAGGTTATCGCCGGCAGGCTATCCGGGATTTACAGGATGTTCGGCGACAGTATCAGATATGCCGGACCTGATTGCGGCCTGGGCTCGTGGCCCACACAGGATATGGCACAACAATTGCTGAATAACACGGCAAAAGGTATGGAACTGTTCCGCCAGGGACAATAATATTCCACCTTCTGCCATCTGTGCCCTAAAGCTTTTTATGATACATCTCCA
>JAMJFV010000122.1 GCA_023544495.1 ANME-2 cluster archaeon | reverse complement strand
TGGCAAAAAATATCAGGTAATGTGGTACTTTTTCCTTCCAGATACCGGTCCATGTAATTGGTGAGGGAACAGTATTTATTTTTTGTGTAGCCTTCACTTGAGCGGTCTGGGAGGGAATGACCGGCGGTTTTGAAGATGAGTCTGATGAGACCATTGAAGGGGATGATAGATTAATTCCCGAGATTGCAAAAGCCCCAATATTTATTCGTATCGGAAGATTAGCTTTGTAATAATAGCTATTCGAATCTTCACCGACCTTCCGTGTAAACATCTTTTCCCAGTTTTTAGTGTAGTCATCATAACTATAAAGGGTAATGGTATTCAACGTGATACTGTTATCCTTCACCCATGATTTATCTATATAAAATGAGATCGTTGGATCTTCCACATTAGTTTCTGATATCAGGCCCATGGAGCCGATCCAGACATTCAGGTTCTTAAAAACTATATCCGGAGCGTCTTTATCTACCAGTGAAGAGGTGTCGTTAAGGATCTCTACTTTTGTAGCTTCTTTTCCGAAACTGATGAGTCCCGTGAAGTTGACATAGGTCACATAGTTGCAGTCCAGGTTAAAATTAAAGCTGACTTCCTGGTCTTTACCGATAAATCGACGGTCGGTTTCGGTGCAAACGATATTCTTGAAGGTTTCACCAGACGTGCCGATGCCACCACTACTTCCTCCACCAGAACCTTTAGTCGTTGTGACATTCTTCACAGTAATTATTAATGCATCTGTTGCAAATTTGCCGTCTGAATCACTTACATTTAAGGTGACAGTATAAGTGCCAAGGTTATTGAAGGTATGAGTCGGGGTGGCACCGTTGGCATCGGTATTTATGCCGTCATTGTTATCGAAATCCCAACTATAAGAATACGGAGCTGTTCCTCCGGAAGCTGAACCGTTGAAGCTGATTGAAACACCTACAGTAGCTGAATAAGGACCTGTTGCTTCAGCCATCAAACCAGTATCAACGGTAACCTGAGCAGTATCTTGAGCTTTTGCTCCATTATTATCTGTGACCGTCAGTGTTACGGTATATGATCCATTCTGAATATAGGTATGATTGGGATTTATTCCTGATCCCGCTTGGGAATCCCCAAAATCCCAGGTATACGAGTCAATACTTCCATCAGGATCACTTGAGCCTGAACCATCAAAGGAAACTCCGACTCCGACATCGCCCGAATATGGACCATTGGCATTGGCTACAGGAGGCTGATTAACGATAACTTCCTGGATAGTAGCAGTGGTTGATGAAGTATTCATGGCACCCATATCGTCTGTAACGGTCAGTATCACGGTATAGACGCCAGCTGCTGCATAGGTATGGTTAGGACCTACCCCGGTTCCATTGCTCGCATCACCAAAGTCCCAGGTATATGATTCAAGAGTTCCACCAGGATCACGTGAGCCTGACCCGTCAAAGGTAACTTCAACTCCTTCCGTGCCCGTATAGGGACCATTCGCATTTGATATGGGAGGAGTGTTAACAATAGCATTAACACCTCCCACTGTTATAAATATGAACAATATCACAACGATTAATGAATGTAATGCCCGCAATTTTATCAACTCGATCATAAGTTCAATATTCTGATTCTATATATCCGATATCCTTTTTCAAATTCGAATATATCGAATAATGCGGGATTACCTGTAGTTGGGTACTTTCTGACTATTCCTTAAATGGATAGTAAATATCCAACCCCGGATTGGTTGTATCTACACTATACTATGAAAACAAATAAATATGTCTTTCGGATATCTTCAGTTTTGAATAGTTCAATATTTTGGACGAAATATTGATCAAGATATTATCAGATTCCTACAATTGCAATAGCAGCAGAGAGGGAAGGCACATTCGCCTCATAGAACAAATACTTAGTATCCTGGCCAATCCCTTTTATTGTGATGATATCCCATGCACCATTGATAAACATTTCAAGTTGCACATTTTGAATTTTGTTTTGCGTGATCCAGTCCTGGTCTATTTTGAACCTGATCACCGCTTTATCTATAGCTTCATCAGGTATATTTATTCCAATAGTATCGAACTCATATACAAGCCCTTCCGTAATAGGAAACGTTTTTACAGAATGATCTTTCAATAGTTCTATTGTTATCGTTACGTCTTTTTTGGTGATTTTTGACCTGAAATCAATGACGTTTATACTGTGTTTTGAATCAAAGGCCTTGATCACCCTTTTACCTTCCCTGACCGGTATGGGTACAGATTCATAGAACTTTAAATTAGATCCAGGCTCTTTATCTGAGTCAAATACTGTTGAAGGTACGGATTCCGGTTTGATTTCAGATATATCTCCAGTGTTTAATTCATTGATTATATCGTCAAATGAAAGATGTTTCTCACGTTCATAACGGGGAGGTTCAATGACAGGTACAGGCGTTAACTCATGTTTTTGATTTAGTGTGGATATTGGTGAGGGTTTTTTAATTTTAGTTTCCTGAATGACAGGCTCTTTGCCCCCGGACAATCCGGGTACGCCAGATAATAAGTCTGTGCGATGAATACCTGTTCCGGTGTTATCGTTCACTCTAAGCGGTACCTCAGGTGACTTCTGGATACTGTCCCTGACCCATGATATCCCACTTTCAACAACAGAATACTTCACCTCACCAAATCGCCTGCGTCCGAAACTAATACCTATATCTGTTGCCAGCAGCGAGCAAACAAATACCAGGATCATGATTAAGAATCCTCCATCCTGATGGGATTCAAGCCAACGGAGGCCAATTTTAGTAACATCAAGGATATAGAGCAGAATTCTTAATAACAAGTAACCAGTACCGATGGTACCTATGAGATGAACGGTATTCCTGAACAAAGGGCTGTCCAGCATCTCATCCACATTAACATCTGTCAGGTTCATCTAAACCCGCCTCCGATCCGTTACATATATTATGATCAGCATAAACAAGGCTATAAATACCTGGAACCCGGGTACCTCTTCCTTCCATACCCCTGTCCATGTGACAGGCTTCATATCCGGAACAATTTCAGGTGTAGGTCCTGATGGTATTGTTTGTGTTGGTGTTATTGTGGGACTGATGGTTGGGAAAGGAGGGGGAGAGGCTGATGAGGATCTACCTGAAATTGCCATTGGTCCGAGTGTACCCCGGTTGGGAAGGCTGGCAGTAAAATAATAACTATCCGGGTCTTCACCCGTTTTTCGGGTGGACATTTTCTCCCAGGCCGCAGTACTATCATCGTAGCTGTAAAAGGTAATAGTGTTCAATGTGATGTCGTTCTCTGTCACCCATGTTCTCTCTACCCTGAACATGATGGTTGGGTCCTGTACATTATTTTCAGAGAACCAGCCCATGTTACCGGCCCATACATTCACGTTCTTGAATACGACATCCGGAACAGGAATATCGACCAGTGAAGAGGTATGGTTCAGTGTTTCCACTTTTGCAGCTATTTTTCCTGAACTGGCCACACTGGTTAAATTGATATATTTCACATAATTACAGCCAAACTCAAAAGAATAACTGACCTGCTGATCAACACCGACAAACTGGCGGTCGACTTCTGTGCACATTATGTTCGCGAATTCTTCGCCAGATGTGCCACCACCACCCCCGCCGCCACCACCACCACCGGGTGATTTGGGTGGAACTGAAACATAAAGGGTATAGGTGAGGACGGTGCTGTTATTGTTACCGGCAGCATCATATGCATAAATGGTGACCGATTTAGTGGCATTGGCTGTAACTGTGCCATTCCAGTGGGTAGCATTGCGCTTGTTGAGATTTGTACTCCCGGCAGTGACCCTGGTAACACCGATATTGTCTGAGACGTTGACCGTGACCGTTATTATCGTGCCGGTGGTAAGACTTGTATTCTTATCCAGATACGCAAAGCTGATGAATGGAGATTCATTGTCGGTATTATTGGTCGTGTTAAATGTAGAGATCGTGCTGTTGTTGCTGTTTCCAGATGAATCTGTGCTATTCACCATGTAATTGTATATTGTGTCATTTGTAAGATTAAAGAGCACAATTGTATGATTGAAGACAAATGTTGAGTCAGATTGGGAACTCATATTAGAAATATTGGTATCGAGACCGTATCTTACCGTTGAGTTACTCAATTCATTGGTATCCCATGAGATTGAGACTGAATTGTTAGAAGCTGTGCCATTTGATACATGGGAAATTATAGGTGGTGTGGTATCGCGTACCTGTACCGTCGCACTGTCCAGATCATAATTACCAGCAGCGTCAGTAACGTTCAATGTTATGGTATAGCTGCCAGGATCCGGATATGTCCAGTTCACGACCGGGCCGTATGTATCAACACCGGGAATGCTGTCCAGGTCCCATGAATAATTGACTATCCCTACGTTATCATACGAATCGCTGGCATTGAACCATACCTCAACATCTTCATCTACGGTAAAACTTGAAGTGTTTATTGCTGCAATGGGAGATTCTGTATCGGCCAGTAAAGTAATACCAGTACTCCTGTATGCAACAGATGAACGGTTGGATAACTCATCTTTATATACATAATTTATAAGGAGGTAATCACCTGGTTCCCAACTCGTGTTTGTTGTTAAGAGATGGGTGGTATTTGTCGCATTGACAGTTGTTTCACTTGTATTGGAATCCGGAGACAGAAGTTTCAGTATTGACATTGAATCTGAGTAGTTGGAATAATCCTCACCGTTAATCTTGAAAGTACCATCGGTAAAACTTACCTCTAAAGCAGGTGATCCAGCTTTCGTATAATCTTTCAACAATATTGCAGAATATGTATAGTTACGCTGTGTTGCATTTACCAGATTCATAGTGGCATTGAATGATTGACCGACAACCACTGAACTGTTAGTATCAACGTAGGAATCGTATTCCAGTACATTGAAATACGTAAATGATAAAATACCAAGAGCAGTTGTATCATTATTGGGATTGTCATAAATGGTGACCAGTATAAGATAAGAGCCTGGTGTAAAATGTTCAGAATTATAGAATTCTACATCTCCGCCACTATCCAATTTCTGTGTGAATTTATTCGTATCGTAATCTGTCAATGTTTCATTCAACAATTTATCAAAGGAAATGTCGAATGCTTTTGATGAATTCGGTGCTCTGATACTCCATATCGTCACACTTTGATTTGCGAAAACAGAGGAACCTTTGAATGTGGCAGTGACTATATTATTTCCATTTATATTTGTATAAATAGTATGACCGGCTGATGGGTATTGACCGGAATATGTATTCGTAATTACTGTAAAATTCGCAGGCAGTAGTTCAGTATATCCTCCTTCCAATCGTATAAAATTATTTTCATTTGTAACACCTGATGGTTCAGCTAACATCAGTGTAATAGCTCCCAATTCCTTCCAATAAAAATAATCATTATATACAAAAAATGAGACATTCATGAAACTGGTAATGCTATTGTTATCAGTTACCACGATTGACACAGTATGTAATCCTTTTTTTACAGAACTGGAATCAGTCGTGCTTATTATTTCATTCTTTGCGGGATGGGCAGTAGTATTTATCAAATTATCATCAATATATACTTGAGTCGTATTCACCCCACTGCTATCATTGACCTTAAAGCTGATTTTCACCCCTTCCCCCACCTCAATATAAGTATCACTATCGGTACTATTAAACTCTGATATTGTTACATCATAGATATACGGACCAACTGTATCATTCGTTGAAACAGTTACCGTGCTGTTGTTGATAGTGCCTCTGCTAACAGCACTGGCATTGTAATTATACGTCTTATTGTCCAGATCAACAACATCCTTAACCTTAGTAGCAGTTCGCCATTTACCAGATATAGTATAAGGCCCCAGGGATGCATTGCCAGGCACCCATACATCATAGGTCAGATACCCACTGGGAACACCTTTTGATTCCAGATTCCACAACGGATAAATATCT
>JAMJFV010000121.1 GCA_023544495.1 ANME-2 cluster archaeon | reverse complement strand
GATTAAATATGATTAACACTGATTTTACCTAAAGTCAGTGTCAACAAACTAACTGATTTTTGGAACAGTGCCGATTGTAGCAATAAACTAATATAAAATAATATATAATATACAAAGTGGGGAAGATATTCTAATCTTGCCGGGGGGTTTAGATGAATAATAACATACAAGATTCACCCCTTCTTATAATGGAAAGGGAATTCCAGCTAATTAGCCAGGATGTTCTGTTAATTTTCGATATGGAAGGCATTATTACTGATGTGAACAACTCAGCAGTTCGAATTTTCGGCAAAAACCGTGAAAAGTTGATAGGATCACGTTTTGTTGAACATTTTATTGATCCGGTTAGAGCAAATAATGCAGTTAAGCAAGTGTTTGATACAGGAGAGGTCAGGGATTATGAACTTGTCATGGAAACGGGAGATGGACCAAATCCAATCATAACATTTAGTATATCGCCCTATAAAGACCAGACAGGAAAGATCGTGGGAGCATTTGCCACTGGTCATGATATCACCCCGCTCAAGCGTGAAGAGCTGGAACTGCATTACCTGCAGCGCTACAATCGGGGATTGATTGAGGTAAGCCTGGACCCTCTTGTAACATTTGACCAGGAAGGAATTATACTGGATGTGAACACGGCCACAATACGGGCTACAGGCAGAGACCGGGAAGAGTTGATTGGAACACCGTTTGCTGATTATTTCACTGATACCGAAAAAGCATTTAAGGGCGCAATGATGGTATTTGAGACGGGGGAGGTTCGGGATTACGAACTGGTCATGAAAGCAAGGGATGGAACCGAGACCATTGTTTCCTACAATGCGTCGGTATATAAGGACCAGACTGGGAAAGTAGTAGGTGCATTTGCAGCAGCCAGGGATATCACTGAGCGAAAAAATACTGATATTGCACTGCGTGAAAGCAAAGCAGAACTCGACCTCATTTTTCAGATTGCTGCTGATGGAATGATTGTAATAGATGCTGATTCTAACGTCATCAAGGTGAATAAAACCTTTATCCGAATGGTGGACATGGATGAAGATGAAATTATCGGTAAGAAATGTTACGATGTTTTCGGCGGGGAACTCTGCCATTCTGAAGATTGTCCTCTCGAGGTGTTAAGAAGGGGAGAACAATTCGATGAACGTGAATCTATCAAGAAACGACCAGATGGAAAAGATATTCCGGTTATTCTCAATGCTGCAAGATTAGAGCGGGATGGTAAATTTGTTGGGATTGTAGAGGATTTTAAAGACATCACCGAGCGCAAGCAGGCTGAAAAGGAAATTCGTGAACTTCAGCACTACAATCGAGGATTGATTGAAGTAAGTCTTGATCCTCTGGTAACCTTCGATCATAAAGGGATTATTCTTGATGTGAATGAAGCCACAATTCAAGCTACAGGTAGAAAACGGGAAGAGTTGATTGGAACGCCGTTTGCGGATTATTTCACTGACCCGGAAAAGGCATATAAGGGTGCAATGAAGGTCTTTGAGACAGGAGAGGTCAGGGATTACGAACTGGTCATGAAAGCAAAGGATGGGGCACAGACAATTGTTGCGTACAACGCTTCAGTCTATAAGGACGAGACAGGGGATGTAGTTGGTGCATTTGCAGCAGCTCGGGACATTAGCCTGCAAAAGAAAGCAGAACAAGAATTGCACGAAACAGTAAACAGTCTTGAGGCTTACACTACCAGGATTAACAGCCTGATGGTAACGATGCTGGACCAGATCACTGTAGAAAAAACAAAAGGAGTGATCCTTGATATCTCTGGATTAGCGTCTGACATAGAAATTACAGAGCCTTTGATAAACATTGCACGATTTGCAAGGGAAATAGGAGCTACATGTATTGTCACAGGTATTAAACAAGAAACTGTACAAAGATTAACTGATGCTGGTGCCAGTCTTGCCCCGATAACTACTGAACGGTCATTAGTCGATGGCCTGAGATATACTATAGCAATGATAGATGAGGAAAGAGATGAGGGTCAATAGATATGCAACTGGATAAAAGATAAGAATTATAGTTTTATGGGAGTAAGAGTATGAATGGCCTACCAGAAGACGTGCTTCAATATATTGAAAAAGAGTTGAAGATAAGTAGTCCCGACCCCTGGGTAATGTTCGACAAAGAAGGAACCATTACCGATGTGAACGAAGCAACCATCAGACTTGCTGGCAAAACACGAAAAGAACTGATAGGAAGTCCATTTGCGGATTGCTTTACTGACCCTGAAAAAACGCAAGAATGTGTGAATTTGACCTTAAAAACTGGAAAGCTGCAGGATTATGAATTATCCATTAAGGGTCGGGACATGACCGAGACCATTGTGGCCTACAATGCATCTGTCTTTAAAGACCTAAACGGTCAGGTAGTAGGTGCTTTTGCTACTGGCCGGGATGTCACGGACCGCAAAAAGACACAACAGAAATTGCGAGAAACGATCAAGCGCATTCACTATAAGTACAGGTTTGTCCAATCTGAATGTAATAATGCAAAATCAGAATGCAATGAGGCACAGCAAGAGCTCCAAGAAACCATTAATCGGCTCGAGGCGTATACTGTTCGTATAAATAACATGCTGGTGACAATGCTGGAACAGATATCAGAGAAAAAAACCAGTGTAGTAATCCTTGACATATCAGGGTTATCAGCGGATGTTGAAGTTTCAGACGACCTGGTAAATATCGCCAGATCTGCCAGGCAACTTGGCGGTACATGTATTATTTCGGGAGTTAAATCTGAAAGGGTTAACAAACTAACTGACCTTGGCGTCAAATTATCACCCCTCACTACTGATCAATCACTAAAGAATGGGCTGAGATACACTATAGCAATAGCTGAAGAAGAATCATAAGGTGAGATTATGGTCGCAACGAAAAAGGAAAAGTTGGATCAGGTATTGACCAAGTTCATGCAGGTCGGACAGGTAAAAGCTGTGGGTATCGTGAGTGTGGAAGGACTGCTCATAACATCAATAATGCCGCCTGACATGAATCAACGTATTGTGGGGGCGCTCTGCTCGACGATCATAGCAAGTGCGGAAACTGCAAGTTCCCAGATGGGAACCGGAGCGGTGTCTGAGGTTAGTGTCAAAACTGAGCATGGGATATTGATGCTCAAACCTGCGGGGGAAAAAGCATTGCTCTTTGCCCTGGCTGAAGTTGAAGCCCAGTTCGGATTGATAACACTTGAAATAGAGATCAGAGGTAAACAGGTCCAGGATATACTGGAAGAGGTATAGTGCAATGGACTTGAAGAAAACTTACATCCCACGGCTAGATGATGTCCTTAGTGGAGGTGTGCCAAAAGGTACGTCAATATTGTTCCAGGCAATGCCGGGCATCATATCTGATGTCTTCGGATACCAGATCATTTCACAACGTGCGCGCCTTGATAGAGAATTCGGTTTTATTTATACCAATACCCGTACACCCGCTGAAATAGAGCGTTTATTTGATAAATATGGGTGGGACCTGAAAACTCACCTGGAATCAGGCCAGTTATTTTTTGTTGATTCTATTTCAGAAATGATGGGTGTACCCTCGATTGGCAAATATATTATTGATGACCTGGCAAATAGTAAAGATGTTCTACTGCACGCTATCGAAGAAATTGCTGGTGGAACAGCGGTGATCGAGAACGTGGCCACGTTAATTGATTCTATAGGCGCAGATAAAACAATGGAATTAATCGAAATATTGAACGGTGCTGCCATGAAAAATGACGTGAATATCGTGTACCTTTTCACCAGATGGGATTATGAAGACTGGATGGTAGAACAATTGAAAAGCCTGGTGAATTGTGAGATCGAACTTTTTGGTATTGAAGAAAAGGTGATGTACAGACAGGTATTCATGGTGGTGAAATCTAACTGGACCACGGCATCCAAATGTAAAACCTTTTTTGAACTTGTTGAACCCGGTGGAATTAAAGTATTTATCCCAAAACTCCTGGTAACCGGACCATATAACGCAGGGAAAACAACATTTGTCCATGCGATCGCCGAGGAGGCTGTTTCTGTGGAAAGGCAGGCATATGAACTGTTTCCTACAACTGTTGGACTGGATATTGGACATGTAGATTACAAAGGTTTTTCTGCTGACGTATTCGGTACTCCGGGACAGGAACGATTTGACCTGTTGTTGGAGCCGCTGGCAAGGGAATCTATCGGTACGTTCATTGTCATTGATTCTACCAAGCCCAGTACATTTCCGCGGGCCAAGGAGATGATCAATATGTGCAGGGCAGAAGCTATACCAAAAGTAATTGTTGCTAATAAGTATGACCTTCCCGACGCCCTTACACCTGATGAGATAAAAAAACGTATGGCTTTATGGGAAGACGTGCCCATAATACCTGCTTCTGCCCTGAATAATAAAGGTGTGCATCAAGCACTTGACACCCTTTTCGACCTAATATACAGAGTTTAAATGATACCTAAAATAAAGACTGGAATTGCAGGTCTCGACGAATTGATAGGTGGCGGACTGCCGGAAAATACTATTACCCTTATCTACGGTCCCCCTAAGACCGGTAAGTCCATAACCTGTTACCAGTTCCTGCAACAGGCAGTGGCCGATGATGATTTCTGCCTTTACATAATGACTGATTATAATCTGTTCCAGCTGGAAGAGAAAATGATGCAATTTAATTGGTTAATCCACGATTATTTCCAAAAAGAGATGATGTATGTACTTGATGTCGCATCCGGGTCTATTGGTGCGACACAAAAGGAAACACATACACTTAAGACATCATCCCCACAAAATCCAACCGAAATAATCAGTACGGTAATTGATGATCTGCAGTATATTTACCAGAAGACCCAGAGTTTCAGGTCAATACTTGATTCAACCACAACACTGTTCTCGTTCAATTCTCCGATACTAATGATACGCGTACTCAAGTCCTACACTATGAGAATGAAAGTTGCGGGAGGTACAGGTATAATTACCTACACACAAGGAGTAGCGGATTCCCAGATCGAAACCATGTTAAAAGCAACAGTAGATAATATTATTCATTTGGATGGCAAGAAGATCGAGATTGAAGCAATGGTTGGGTGCGATAGTGTATCAGCAGATTATAAGATCACTGATGAAGGAATTAAGATTATTTGATCACCCAAGGATGTTCTTTGTGCGTCTTGAAAGCATGATAATGCCAAGGGCTACTATTCCCATTCCAAGGTTCCTGAATACCCCGGCATATGGAATTTGGGCAAAGGTGGCAAATATATATGCCATATGTATTACACTGCCCAGCAGAATAACATACCAGCACTGCTTCCAGTATGCAAGCTTTGTTGACTGGATGGCATAAATACAAGCATATACAAAGAAGAATCCGATTATTAGCCTGATAACTAACTCAACAGTATACATCCCAATTTATAATCTGTCTGTAGGTAATATAAGTTTTGTCATAACAGGTCATGTTCCCTATAATAATCATATAAGGAGATGAAAATGTTGAAAAAGAATGTTCAAATGGAAGTCACCAAGACCGATGATTTCAAGCAGATATATGCTATTGGTGCAATGGGCGGTCATAGTCCGTATGATTTTAGGATAGCTTTCTACAATGATACGCCCCGTTCATTTGGCGGCACAGAGGGGATGCAGACCATTGATAGAAAAGTAGGGACTGAAGTAATACTTTCACCGGCAGCTACCAAGGAGTTGTTGAACTGGCTGAGCAGCCATGTAAATGATTACGAGAAGATTTTCGGACCCATCACAACCACCTCTGATGTAGCTATGAAGTCTGCGAAGAATGAACAGCCTGACTCCAGCCAGATACAGGGGTATATGTAAAAAAACGCTAACATACCCAAAGGTTTATCTAAAATAATTACTTAGGAAGAGGATACTGTACCCATTGTGGGCTCGTGGTCTAGCTGGTTATGACGTCGCCTTGAC
>JAMJFV010000120.1 GCA_023544495.1 ANME-2 cluster archaeon | reverse complement strand
GGAAACTTTTTCAAGACTATTATGTTTTATAAAAATTTTTATTTTTATTCTTCAGGACAAAATAAAGACAAGAATACAATGCATGCTATGGGAGTCAATTCGGATTCGATGTTTGATTTCATCGAATTGCCGTAATTTCACCAACATGTAATGTAACGGTCACAAGAATAGAAAACATATATGAAAGATGTCAGTTCCTGAAATGAACTATAAAAAAAAGGACACGGATGACACAAATTCGACAAATACTCATGGATTTATTTGAATGCTTATCTGCGCAATTGTAATATAAGTATATATTTACAGACATACAATATGTCAAAAAAAAATCAGGTAAAGCTCGATGTTGAAGAGTATTTCTTTACTTTTAAAACCAGGTACATAACAATAATCCACTCAAGCAATATTCCTATTAACCAAATGATAGGAGATCCCACCAGACCGATAAAATATACCAGTGGAATAAATATTACCAATAGCATTAACCAGTTCATCAGGCCGAACCGTTCATGAAGTCTGGTTTTAATTTCCTGCGGGTAAGCCGATTCCAATAGCAATCGGTTAAAACGGATACGATCATATCCTTCAGGTTTTTGCCCACGTAATATGTTCGCCTCCTTTGTGAGGGAAACCTCCCTGAATTGTCCTTCATAAAGAATGGGACCCTTAATTAACGTATTCATATCATCGACCGTTCCCGGATCTTTGAGATCATCTCTGCAAAACAAGACCATTGTGCGTATCTTTTTACTGAGAAGAAGAATGATACCATAAAAAAGTGCAAACAATGCCACTACAATACCCATTATCTGATTATTCCATTTCGCAGATCCTGTAGTATCTTTGATTGCAGAGGTTTCGTAATCATTATCTGTTTCAGTTCCGGTTATGTGATTGTCAGCAGAAGATTCAAAATAACTTGAACCACTAATTGCAAATGAGGAAAATCCTGGTGTATGGGCTTCCAGGAATATATGACCAGCATCTTCACTCTTTTTTGTTGTATTCAATGGGACCCACTGCCCTTGATAAAAACGGTACATAGTGATGCTGGATTCATCGATATTGTTCAGGCTGACCCATACCCTATCTACCTTGAATCCTATTACCGGGTCCCTGATGTTCTTCTCAGTAGCCCAGCCATAATTTCCAACCCAGACATTGAGGTTCCTGAAAACAATGCCTGGAGGAGCTTCTTCAACAAGTGAGGATGTACTTTTCAGTATTTCGACCTTTGCCGCAATATCGCCTGAACTGGACAATGCAATAAAATTGATATATTCAGCTATATTACATTCCAGTTCATACCGGTATATAATTGTTGAACCTTTGTTCACATATTCCCTGTCAGTTTCGGTGCAGATTATGTTCTCAAATGCTTCCCCTGAAGTAGCACCACCACCACCACCATTACCACTACCACCACTATTGCCACCATCACCACCATAACTAACACCTCCGCTTTCGCCTGGACCTCCAGAACCACCGGGATCAATAAAAGGAACTGTGATATTTATCATTGACGCGGGTCTCGAAGAATCTATTGTTCCATTAGATTCAGCCCCGGAAACAATTACTATTATCGGGTCACTTTCATTGTAATTATCGAAAACAACACTGTACCTTCCGTTATTATCCGAAACTGCATTTTTTGTTTGTGAAGGTGTATGTACCACTACAGAACGTTGTGTTCCGGGGGAGTTGTCTGGATACTTGACATAACCATATACAATATACGGGTCCTGCAGAGCTGATACTATTGATGGAAAAATCAGTATCAACAATAATATAAAGACAAGACTTTTCATTGTTAATTTCCGTATGTTAATGTGCTATTAGAATTAGCATATACATAATACCCATTTCCCGGTTCTACATCAAAGTTGTCTTCTGGTCCACTAAAACCTGCGATAAAAGTCTGATAATCTCCGGATCCGTTTTTCATAACTACGATTTCCACAGAGCCGTTCATTGATTCAACAAAAGCGGCTGAAGCATTGGATGTATTGATCGATGTCCATCCAAGGATGTTCCAGCCTTTATTGACATCGACATTCCTGGTATGGGGAATAGAACCTGAAACCGTAAAACTTGTAGTATCAGAAAGATAGATAAAATATCCCTGATCTGGCAAAATCGGGAAATCCTCTGGTCCAAAACCTGAAACATAGGTTTGATAACCATTTGAATTGTGAGTGGAAATATAATCTACACTGTCACCGATAAGGGAAGAAAGGGACAATGCTGAATATGTTTTTATTACTGGCAGTGAGATCAAATTCCATCCATTATGCAAAGAATAGGTAAACGGATACTCTACCACGTTCACGGTCCATGTCAGATTCTGTGCAATATCAAAGTCGTCTTTGGCGGAGACGTTAACATAATATATACCAGTCTTATTCCAGATATTATTGAATTCAAATGATGTGCTGCTCTGTCTTAACTCATCGTTGACATACCAGTTCACTATTGTGGGAATCCGATTCGTATTTATTGTAAATTCTACGGCACTGTTATTGTATGCTTCAATAACGAGTTCCGAATTACCTGTTTTGCTGTTCCGGTTCGCAACAACTGATAGGGGAACATCGTCCACAGTGATTGATATTGTTGTGTTTGAAATACTTCCATAGCCATCTGAAACTCCAATATCAACAAAATATATCCCGCCATCAGCATAGGATGGGGTAAAGTTACCATAGCCTTTTGCCTCGTCATAATCTAAGAACAGGTCTGTTCTGTTACAGTAGAATGTTGGTGCATCAGAATCGGCATCAATAACATCTGCATCGATAAAAAGAGTCTGGTTTTCAGATATTGTCATAGCAGATGGAACTTTGATCAGGGATATCGGATTGTTGGGTATCATTGAAGTTTGATTTACCCAGTTATTGTTTACATTTCCGTACAGGTCAACAGTTTTTATTGAGATCGTTTTTATGGAATGGGGAGGGTAGGTGACATTGTAGTAATTATCTGAAGTATTAAACAACCAGGTCCCATCAACAGAGATCATTGAATAGCTGTAATCACTGTCATCTGGTTCATCCCATGCCCAGCTGATCCAGAAATTTCCCGCTGTACTCCCAATATTGGTGATCGGTTGTGGCGGGATCCTGTCAAAAAGGGTAATGTTTACCATCAGGCCACCCAAAGACTTATCGAGGACATGTTGGGAACTACTTGTGTATGCTCCTTTTATGGCTGTTATTAGTATTGTGTCTCCGTCCTGATAACTGTCAAGGACCCCGATATATTTGCCCATAGAATTTGTCTTTTCGACTAATGTCTGTCCAGGTACTGATATATTGATACTTATATTTTCACCGATGCTCCCGTTATCATAGGTTACATAGCCATAGATCAGGAAAGGGTCCTGGATCGCAGATACATTGCCGATTGCAATACAAAAGAGAAGAATAGTTATTATTGTCGCTTTAAACATTTTTGATCACGTTTTGTTTAAAGCTTTCTATGAACATACATATTAATTGCATGTACACGATACGTCAAAAAATGGCCAAATGCATTAAGTGTGCATTTTTTCACGATATACGAAAAATATGACGGATAATTCTCTTATTTTGATACATCAATCATCGGTAAAGGAATTTGATTAGAACGCTGATGTACAGGATCTCGACCTTGATACTCCGTATTTAGCGACAACAGAACCTATCGGTTCTCATATCGTGCATGGCAACATTTATTATCAGTCCACACGAAGATTTATCCAGGATGTCTGCGGCGCTGCCTGTGTACATGTCTTTAATGGTGGTTTACTATTATTTCATCCCCATCATGATACCCGTAAGAACTCCTACTATACTTTCCCATACTGTTTGTCGTTTCAGCTAATGCTTGTTCAGGTACTAAAATATGAATGGTAGCACCATCGACAACGCTAACGTTATCGTATTTTACACATCACACACCTTTGATCTTAAACCTTTACAAGAATAACATCGTCAATGAAATATTGATCTCCAGATGCTGCAAAAGGTGCAAGCCAGAACTGTAAACGTCCATCGTTCACTGTACCTGTAAAGCCACCTGTTGTAAATTCAGTCGTGAAGGTTTGCCAGCTCGTACCGAGATTCGCAATAAAGTCCGGTGAATAGGCAGTATATGGAGTGGCATGCTTAAACAGCTTCACAGCCATGTCATGTCCGGTCGTTGAATATGCTGCAAAACTCAGCCGGTAGCGGGTGTTTGGTTCCAATAATATATATTTCTGATATAACTGGATGTTCATACCAGCGCTGCTCAACACAAGCCTGGCAGCATTATTTCCTTCATAGCCAGGAGAAGCCATACTGAACGTCCCTGCTCCGTTCGTGTAGAACTTCCATGGAGTGGTTCCCGATTCAAAACCAGAATTCAGGATCGAAGATTGGATCGCTTGTTTTTGTACACCAACAGTGCATGTTGCTGTATTGCTCATAATGCTGCCTACCGGGTTTGTCACACGAACGCGGAACGTCGAACCACTATCAGATAAGATAGTTGCAGGGGTTGTGTATGATGGACCGGTCGCACCGGGGATGTCCATGCTATTCTTCTGCCACTGATAGGTCAATGGTGCAGTCCCGGCAGCTACGACACTCAATGTTGCGGTCTGACCTAATGCAACGGTTTGATCTGCGGGATGAGTTGATATGATGGGCAATTCAAGTGCACTTACTTTCTCCAATCTGATGTCATCAATATAGTAGGTGTCTCCTGATGCCGCAAATGGTGCAAGCCAGAACTGTAAACGTCCATTGTTCACTGTATTTGTGAAATCACTTGAGGTAAATTCAGTCGTGAAGGTCTGCCAGTGCGTACCCAGATCAGCGGTGAAGTCCAAACCGTAGTTAGTATACGGTGAACCATGCTTGATCAGCCGCACATTTACATCATGTCCGGTCGTTGAATAACCTGCAAAACTGAACCGATAACGGGTGTTTGGTTCCAGTGCTATTCCTTTTTGATACAACTGGATGTTCGTACCACCTCTATTCAATGCAAGTTTGGCAGCATTGTTCTCCTCATAGCCAGGAGATGCCACACTGAAAGTCCCTGTTCCGCTCGTATAGAATAGCCATTGAGAGGTACCCGATCCAAAATCAGGGTTCATGATAAGATTTGCTGAAGTAGGTATAGCTTCCGTTGTGAACTGCCAGGTATGCCCGGTTTGCATACTATTGTTTGCCAGATCCCTGGCATCAGTGCCAATAGTAACCGTATATGTTGTATCAAAGGTAAGGTCCAAATCCGGCGTGTAGGTCATTATCTTACCATTCCAGTTAAAGCTCCCCGCAGTTACAGGTGATGTTGAGAACACTGATTCGGCAGAAGCTTGATTCATCTCCTCGCTGAAATTCACCTGTATTTGCGTGGTGACAGGAACATTAGGTCCTGAAGGTTCATTCCCGGCAATCGCGGGTGGCGTGATATCACTACCTGGTGGCATGGTATCACTACCGTGAAGTATTACATTTATCAATAAGCCGCCTGAAACTTTATTCAGGATATTCTCAATATTTGCGGTATAAGTATCTAACGAGGCTGTTACTGTAATTATGTCCCCATCTGTATAGTTATCCAGAACAACAACATATTTACCGTCACTGTTCGTGATCTCAGTCATTGTCTGATTCGGAACGGAAACAATGACATTGGCCCCGTTAACCGGACCACCGTTATCATACCTTACATATCCATACACAATATACGGATCCCCAATAGCAGAAGCATTACCTGCCATCAGGATCCATACAAGGATCACAATACATGAAATATTCATCAATGCCCTCATTTCCCGTTCCTCTAGTTATTTTTTTTTCAGTATATTTCTATTTCATGAAACCGTAGTGGTTTACCTGCAACTAATTAAATCTATAGTTTTCTAACAGTATTTGAGTTATTTTAATATTTAAAAGTATACAGGCTGTCTCAAAACCCC
>JAMJFV010000011.1:13710-22323 GCA_023544495.1 ANME-2 cluster archaeon | reverse complement strand
ATCTGCCTGCATGATAGTAAGTATGGTAACCCTGAATTTCGCGTCCTACAAGCTCCAGTATATTTAAGGTATCTGACTGATTTTATATCCAGGGTACGCTATGTCTCTGGATATATTGAAATTTCAGGTATAGCAGTTTGCGACTTTTCCGACAATCTCTAATATAAAACAATACAATAACAAAAAAAGGCCCAATGCTCCATCTCACTTATTATGGCAAGATGGGACTATTGGGTGTTATCTTAATAAGAATTGTAAAACATTCAATGAGATTTTGATGATTCAAAATTAATAACGATTAAATCCACGATTGCCTTTTTCAGATTTTCTTTTTGACCTGCAGGATTTACATCGTTTAGGTTCATCATAGCCCTTCTCTTCAAAAAATTCTCGCTCTCCACCTGTGAATTCGAATTCTTCACTACAGTCGGTGCATGTTAAAGTTATGTCTTCCATACTCAATTTTCCTTATATTTTTTATCAGTATTGTGACATAATCCATAGTATATCGTATGTATTGACAAAATTTTCCGTCTCTATCATATCTTGTAAATTAAAAAAGATTAGACAATCACAAAAAACAATGAATACTTTATTCTACATTTTAATTAGGTCAAAATACTTAACGTACCTAAATTGGTATAGCTTTGTAATAAAGGTAATGCTTGTATCCAGTGAGGAATTAGGTTCAATGAATATAATTTCTCTGTATCCCCTATGTCAGGGATTATAAAAACCACACTTCCGGGCTATTGACAATTAAAAATGCGACCGCCGGGAATCGAACCCGGATTAGAGGCTTGGGAAGCCACTGTCATACCGCTAGACCACAGTCGCATATTGTTATTTTGTATCATATTTTCATTTTTGTCCCATCGAGCCAGAGATGAACGGGATACGCCCTCCAGCATGACTCTATGGCACGGTCGCACAACATTGTCCGTGAATTGTCTGGAGATATTCCAATTCATTTTACTGCCTATTAATCCTTATCCTTTTATTGCAGAACATGAAGAAAACATCATCTTTTTATAATCTTCTATCCTTTTAGTTCCACATTATTCAACATTCATTTTTTTCGAGGACAAACGAATATGATTGATAGAAACGAAATTATCGAGATACTACAGGAATACAATTCTACAGAATACAAAATAGGAGCCATAGCATCCCATTCAGCTCTGGACGTATTCGATGGCGCTGTAGAAGAAGGTTTTAGTACCTATGCCGTATGTCGCAGCGGCCGTGAACAGACCTATACCAAATATTTCAGAACCACGTGCGATGAAGACGGCAACGTCCTGCGCGGTGTGGTAGACGACTGGGTCATATACGATCAATTCGATGAGATACTTCAACCTGATGCACAGCAGGATCTCATTGATAATAACGTACTCTTCATCCCCAACCGTTCATTCACATCATACTGCGGCATAGATGCCGTAGAAGATGATTTCAGGGTGCCGCTGGTGGGTAGCAGGAACTTACTGCGCAGCGAGGAACGCGGAGAAGTTCAGGACTACTACTGGCTGCTGGACAAAGCAAGACTGCCCTATCCGGAAAAACTGAATGATCCGCAGGATATCGATGAACTGGTAATGGTAAAACTCCCCCATGCAGTAAAGAAATTAGAACGTGGTTTCTTCTCGGCAGCTTCCTATGGCGAATATGTGGAAAAATCAGAAGCATTACTGGCCCAGAACGTCATCACCCTGGATGCCCTCGACAACGCCCGCATCGAACGCTACATTATCGGCCCGGTCTTCAACCTTGATTTCTTCTACTCACCTATCGAGGAAGACCTCAGCCCCCTCGAACTCCTGGGAATTGACTGGCGGTTCGAGACCAGCCTTGATGGTCATGTTAGATTGCCGGCACCCCAGCAGATGACACTGAAATCCCACCAGATAACACCCGAATACACTATCTGCGGCCACAATTCCGCCACTCTCCGTGAGTCTCTGCTCGAAGAAGCGTTCGAAATGGCTGAGAAATACGTAGCTGCTACCCGGAAATACTACGACCCTGGCATCATCGGTCCCTTCTGTCTCCAAACCTGCGTCGATAAGGACCTCAATTTCCACATCTATGATGTGGCACCCCGGATAGGCGGCGGCACCAATGTCCACATGTCTGTGGGACACCCTTATGGTAACACGGTCTGGCGCGTTCCCATGAGTTCAGGCAGGCGGTTGGCAATGGAGATCCGTAACGCTATCGAGATGGATAAACTTGATCTGATCGTAACCTAAATTCAGCCTCCGGAATGAGGATACATATCAAGACATTCGGCTGTACCGCCAACATTGCCGACAGTTTCAGGATGAGACAATTGCTGACAGCCGACGGTCATACTTTTACCGATGCTGAAGAATTCGCCGATATGGTCCTGGTGAATACCTGTACCGTCACCCAGACCACCCAGCGTAACGTTCTGAAATATATCCACTGGGTCTCAGGTACTGGAAAACAGGTTATCGTGGCAGGTTGTCTGGCTGCTGCCCAACCTGATATGCTTGAAGGGACCGACTGTGAGACGCTCACTCCTTCCTCCCTGGAAGACATAACTGTAATTGCAGGGAATGGGGGCAGTCAGACCGCCTCTAAAGATTCAGGTTACGACATGCCCTTGATCGAAGGTGTGACCGGGATTGTCAGTATTTCTCAGGGCTGTGTGGGACAATGTTCTTACTGCATAGTAAGGCAGGCCAGGGGTGAACTGAAAAGCCGTCCCATTCCAGAAATAGTTCGTGAATTCAGGTCTTTGATTGCACTTGGTGCCAGGGAGCTCCAGCTAAGCTCACAGGATATTGCAGCCTATGGACTTGATACCGGATACCGCCTGCCTGAGCTCCTGAAAGAATTAACCTCTATTGACGGGGACCACATGATAAGAGTCGGAATGATGAATCCATTTTCGGTACTTGATATTGTGGAGGAGGTGGCTGACGCATTCAAGGACCTGCACATATTCAAGTTCCTGCACCTTCCCATCCAATCCGGTTCAGACAGGGTACTGGAATCCATGAACCGCAAGCATACCGTTGACGATTTTAAACATATCGTGACGGTGTTCAGGCGAAGATTCCCCCATATCGTCCTGTCAACGGATTTTATCGCAGGATATCCAACCGAGACTGATGAGGATTTTTATGCAACGCTCAAACTGCTGGAAGATATAGAACCTCAAAAGGTCAATATCACGCGATACTCCCCTCGACCCAATACCCCGGCTTACCTGTTATATGATATGCCAGACAGGAAGAAGAAAGAACGCTCCAGATTGCTCACAAAATCACATCACAATGTGAACAGGGAAATGCTGCAACGGAAGATAGGCGAACAGACCCGTATACTTACCAACGAAGCAGGGAAGAATAATTCAACTGTTGGGCGGGATATTTATTATAACATGGTAGCAGTCAGTGAAAATCTACCACTTGGGGAGTGGCATAATGTGACAATTGTAGATTCGACTATCACCTATCTGATAGGTGAACTTCAAAAGTAGTTTCAAACAAAAAAACAGAGGGCCAGATAATCTCGAATGATGTACTACATACCATAAAATCTGACCCAAGATTTAGAATGTTATACGACCTCAAAGTTCTTCAGATCATTTTCCGTGTATTATCATCTTGTCGATCTGCTTCTCTGCCCATACCATGTCATGATTTGCGTGACAATCCATACCCGTGCCTTCTATACCGGATGAATAAGCAAGATTTTCCTTAACAAGCCATGCATGCGAATATACCTGTAACGTTTCTCCGTCTATCTCTACCGGGATTTCAGGCATATGGCAGTCAATACATTTGACATCCTTTTAGTAGAACATTACCTTGCCAAAACCCTGGAATTCTTTGGCATGATACGATCCGGTGTGGTAATAGACACAGAGTTCGTTTGCATCAAAGACTGGCATCCATTCACCTGCTGTTACGTTAAAGTTCCCGATCGGTGTTCCCCATTTCACACGCTTATCATACGGTGGATGACAGGCACTGCAGGTAACGTCCATCCACTCATCAGCGGGAACAGGGTCAGATATCACGCGCTGCAAACGGATCTGCATCATAGGTGCTTTACAGTGTAATATTATTTACCCCGGTAATCTAAGAAACGAAAATCGATTACTGATATTTCCAGAAAACCGTTATCATTTGAATACATTGCTTGTTTTTTTCTGTGTATATGGCGTGCTAGAGGGATTCTGAAAGAATCCCTCAACAAAAATCTGCATTGTTAATTTTATAGCCCTGCAGACCTGGAAATATCTTCAGCAACATCGATCCGTTCCCAGGTAAAGTCAGGGTCATTCCTCCCGAAATGACCATACGATGCAGTCTTCCTGAAAATAGGACGCCTCAGATCAAGTGTCTCGATAATACCATTGGGTGTCAGGTCGAAATGCTTGCGGACTAGTCCAATAATATCCCGGTCCTTCATCTTGCCAGTACCGAACGTATTGATCATAATAGCAGTCGGCTCGGCAATTCCTATGGCATACGCCAGGGATACCGCACAGCGGTTGGCCACACCTGATGCAACTATGTTCTTGGCCACATACCTGGCAGCATAGGCAGCGCTGCGGTCAACCTTCGTGGAATCCTTGCCTGAGAAGGCACCGCCACCATGGGGCACCAGACCGCCATAGGTGTCCACCACGATCTTCCGGCCGGTCATACCGGTATCGCTCTGGGGTCCGCCTATAACGAACTTACCGGTGGGGTTCACGTAATATTTGGTATTCTCATCCAGAAGTTCTGGGTCAATGACACTCCTGACCACTTTATCGATGATCTCATCAATAGCATCCTGCGTAATGCGGTTACCCGTGCTGTCAAGGATCTCTTCGGTATGCTGAGTGCTAACGATAACAGAATCTACCCTCTGGGGTACACCCATTTTATACTCGACCGTGGCCTGGGACTTGCCGTCCGGACCAAGGTAAGAAAGTGCTTTGCTCTTCCTCAACTCAGATAGTTTCTTGCACATCCTGTGGCTCTGCATGATGGGCAGAGGCATCAGTTCCACGGTTTCCCTGCAGGCATATCCGATCATCATACCCTGGTCCCCGGCACCGCCCACATCCACACCCTGAGCGATATCAGGTGACTGTTTGCCTATGGCATTCAGCACACCGCATGTCTTGTAATTAAAACCATACTTCTCACTGGTATACCCAATCTCCTTCAAGACGCCACGCGCAATAGTTGGTACATCGATATGAGCCGATGTAGTAATCTCACCCCCGACGATCACAAAACCCACGCTGATAAATGTCTCGCAGGCCACCCTGGCTGAAGGGTCCAGTCTCATAATCTCATCCAAAATACCGTCCGAGATCTGGTCGCAGACCTTGTCAGGATGTCCTTCCGTCACCGATTCCGAGGTTAATACGCTGTATTCCATGTTTGATATCATTTTTTCACCTATTTGACACAAGAATTATTCTTGCCATTTATAAATTTATCTTATTTGCTTAAATGCAGGAATATAACTACCGAACAGGAGGGGGAGTTATCTCTCCAATCCCACGATATCATAGATGGCACCGGGACTGTTCAGTATTGTGATATTTTCCATCCTGGACAGCTTTTCCGTGTTCTCCACATCTACATCACGCATTTTCAGTACCATTTTTTTACCTTCGGGGGAATACGTGGTAACTGTACCCTTAACCCTGTCCACCGGCAGGATATAGATAGGAGTATTACCCTTTGCGGTCTGGGCCACTACATTGGTGACAAGTGTGTCTGCTATGCCGTGTACTATTTTTGCCACCGAATTGGCAGTGGCAGGTGCGATTAGCAATGCATCATAATGTCCCACCTGCAAAGGGCCGGCAATGAAGGGGGAATTTGGCCCTGCATCTGTTTTAAAGTTGGGGAAATCCCTCTGGATGTTATCCCACATCCTATACCATTTCATGACGGTTTCCCCTTCTTTGGACAGGAACACCATGAATTTAATGTCAGTCCTGTGTTTAATATCGACCAGTACATTGTATGTTTCTTTTATAAGGTCACCTGACCCTGTAATTCCCCATGCAATCCGCTTCATTATTATAACCTCCTTGAACTCTCGTTAATGTTGTAGGTCAGGATTAATAATGGTTCCTGTCTCGTGTGCAATAGTTCCCAAAAGGGTCAGCGAGCGTATCCACTCCCCTTTTGGTTCCCGGCTTGTACCCACTACCAGCCGCAGGTGACCTTCCACTTCTTCCACCACGCCCCTGGCCTCAATGGTCTCGCCTGCCAGTGCCTGCCCTGCATAGGTATGGGTATAGGATAGCACGTACTCGATCCTGGAATGGTCTACTTTATAGACAGATGGACTGTCAAAACCCAATTCTGCATCGGTCACCAGGGCCTCAATGGTCTCATGGCCCAGGTCGGTACCCCTGCCCATGGGTGCTTTTACCTGGTCTCGGTCCCTGACAAAAAGCAGGTCGAAATACGTATCCCCCACCATGCCTCTGTTACCCTTTCTCATCTCATGGAGTTTGAACTCCTCAAAACCAATTTCCGGGATGCGTTTATTGTAGATACGTT
The DNA here is from genome assembly GCA_023544495.1 of ANME-2 cluster archaeon. Taxonomy (GTDB): domain Archaea; phylum Halobacteriota; class Methanosarcinia; order Methanosarcinales; family Methanocomedenaceae; genus Methanocomedens_B. Next base: position 15,766 of record JAMJFV010000011.1, on the reverse strand, counting down.
CCCACATCCTGTCATCAAGGTGCCTGATATTACTTTCTGGGTCATCCATTGCCCTTGCAATAATATCCCTGGCTTTGAACCATTGGGGACCATAGATAACAAAATCAATATCTGACTCATCATTTTGCAGTCCTGGCAGGAATGAACCGGTCACTCCCATAGTCTCCATGGGAATCCCGGCCTCAAGCAAAGTTCCGGTGATCTCCTCTAACCTGGGATCTGAGTGCCATATCTCTCGTAGACGCTCAGAAGGGCTCAATACCCGTTCCACCTGGTCCCAGGGTACGACGTGGACATCCTGTACCCACTCTGGTTTATGGATATCCATATACCGGTAAGCTTCATCAAAATCGTATTTCCTGTAATACCGGGTACCATTCGTACGCTGGCCTTCAGGGTTTGGGACATAGCGAAGGACACCCCTGACACCTTCCGGATGATAGTAATCGGCTGATGAAAATATCCAACCATCCCTGGTGATTATGAAATCCCTAAGACGCACTTCAGGGTGATCCAATCGGTCCATTGTATTTCTAAGTGGTCTGAAGCCACCTTAAACATTATCATATTTATGTGATAAAATCAACTATAGAACAGAATACCCGATAATACAGTAAAGGATAATAAAAAATGAAGGCCACCATAAAGTTCTATGATTCAATCGATATACAGCTGAAATTCCTTGAGCAATTAAGAACCATTCCTCCTGACCGTATCGATGGACTGGTACGGGCATTAAGGGATTTCATTTATCAGGCTGATACGAAGCAGAAGATCATATACGGTATCGGAGAAGGTAGGAGTGCTCTGGCATTATACGATTTCCTGCACCAGTTATTGAAATACGAGGAGTTATTTCCGGCCACCCTGGATGACCCCATTCGACGCTACTTTGATACGGAAAGGTCGAACATGGTCGTTGCTGCCACTGGTTCCGGAACTACTGAAAGTGTCATCAGTTACCTTGAAGATGCAAATAAACTGGGTGCCAAAGAGATACTTATTACTTCAAAAAGTAATTCGCCTGCATATGAAATGGTCCGGGCACACCATGGTTTTGTTTTCCTGATGGAAGATATCAAACTGGAAAAACCCAGTGAACTGGCAGTGATGGGATCAGAGTTCGAACTGAAATTGTGCACCTTGTTAAATTGTATTCTTCCGGTACTGGATGAGGGAGACAATAACCTGTATTACCGGCAGATGGAGCATTTTATCAGGAATGCGACCCTGCTCAAGGACATCGACAAGCTATACCTGCGCTCATGGATCGAGAAACTGCTGAACCGTCGTGGCCACTTTGTCGTGGACGGTGTGGGACGGTCCGGGTTCATGGCAAAAGCTTTCGGAATGCGTATAGCACACCTGGGGCTGCATGCCTATATTAAAGGCGATGCTACCACTCCCAGTTTTGTCAGGGGTGACGTGTATATTCCCATCAGCGGCAGCGGGAATACCCGTGAGATACTTGAAGCCATGATGAAGGCCCGCAGCAAGGGTGTTGATATATTTCCCATCACGGTAAATGAAAATTCAAGTATGGTTGAAAAACTGAAAGAATGGGGATATGAAGATAACATAATTTTCATACCGGTATTGGAAAGTGACAGGGGTATCTTCCATGATAAGGCACCCAACAAGATCACAACCACAAAACTTAACCAGATGCGGCCCTCATACTCTGAAATAAACTCATACATATTTACGAATGCTGTTATTGCTTCAGCCATTGATTTTTTAGGCGTGGAAGAAAAATATATGAAACAAAAACACTGGTAGTGATAAAGGATGGGAATTACAAAAACTTTCAAAAAACTGATGGGTCACAGTTCAAAAAACGAAACATCTACTGTTGAAAATTTGCCGAAAACGTCTTCCGGGAATGTACAGTCCGCCACGGAAACAATCGCCGAACAGGACAGTCATTCTATGGATACAGCACCTGATAATGTAGACTGTGGAAGGGACAGTGAACCTAACAGTAACTACAGTAACAGGAACAGTAACAGTAACAGTAGTAACAGTAACAGTAGTAACAGTAACAGTAGTAACAGTA
>JAMJFV010000011.1:0-13611 GCA_023544495.1 ANME-2 cluster archaeon | reverse complement strand
TAACAGTAAGGAGACAAAACTGAACAGGCAGGTAGGCAGCACGTGGGAACACAAACACGACAACCTGGACTGGCACTCAATGTCCAGACCTCATCCACTTCACATGACAGCACAGGCTGAAAAGGATGCGGTAAATGAACATGGCATGCCGGCAGGGACCGTTCAAGCAGATATTTCACGTGGACAGGCACAGGATGAAGAAAAAAAGATAAAAAAACAGGATATCCTCTGCAAGTTCGTAGTCCAGCATAATACGAGGATCGGCGAAACCATATCCATTGATTCCGGCCGTCTTGTGTTCAAGAGCGGGGCCGAGAAACTATCTATCCCCATGTCATCCATTACCAGTATCAATGAGGATAATGTAATGGTGAGCGATTTTGCGAGAGATGAAGCCTTGAAGCTGGGTGAAGAATGGTACAGGCGGACCACGAATGCTTTGAAATTCGATGATAAGGGTATGCTCATCAATGACTGAATATAAGCAGTGCATCGTTACCCGTGATGACCTCAAACTTTCAAAAGGCAAGCTGGCAGTTCAGGTGGCACATGCGGCAGTAACAGCATCTGATTTTGCAGATAAGAAAGACCGTGATGCCTGGATGAAGGATGGCCAGAAGAAGGTCGTGCTCAAGACCGGGACCTTGCAGGACCTGTTCCATTTGAAGGAGATGGCACGCAGGGAGGGACTGCCCACGGCCCTTATCACTGATGCCGGACTAACCCAGATCCCACCGGGGACTGTCACTGTGCTGGGCATAGGACCGGCAGCTGTTGAGAAACTGGACAAGGTAGTGGGTAAGTTGAAGCTGGTATAGTGAGACTATCGAAGTTTAGATATTGGATGAATTTCAATAGTCTATTACAATCTGCAGATTACAGGGAGTAGCAGGAGGTTATTGTATGGCATTGATACAGGAATCAGATAAGGAAAAACTGAAGGCCAAACTGGCGGAGAGCCTTGAGGGTAATGTCAAACTGGTAATGTTCACCCAGGAGAACGAGTGCCAGTTCTGTGCCGATACCAGGGGTATGGTGGAAGACCTGGCAAAAATATCACCGAAGATCGAATCTGAGGTCCATGATTTTGTCAAGGATGGAAAACTGGCAAAGTCCTATGGGGTAAAAATGATCCCAGCTATCGTCATGCTGGGCAAGAAGGATTACGGTATCAGATACTATGGCATCCCTTCGGGTTATGAGTTCGCTTCATTTCAGGAAGACCTTATCGATGTATCGAGGGGAAAGACCGACCTGTCCGATGATGTCAGGAAAAAACTGGCCGAAGTCAAGAAGCCTGTGCATATCCAGGTGTTGGTGACCCCGACCTGTCCCTATTGCTCAATGGCGGTACGGACAGCCCATAAACTTGCTATCGAGAATGAACATATCAAAGCTGATATGGTCGAAATGGTAGAGTTTCCTCACATCGCACAGAGATATATGGCTATGAGCGTGCCAAAGATAATCATCAATGAAGTGGTGGATTTCGTGGGTGCCCAGCCCCCTGAACATTTTGTGGAAGAGATATTAAGGGCATTGCGCACCGGTGACAATCCCATGTACTCATAATAGCGGTACAATCACTATACCAACCCGGATAGTATCTTTACGGCCATGATCCATAGGACTGCACCGAACAACTGCTTGATGGTCTTTGATCTCAGTTTGCTGTGCATCAGGTGTGAACCGACCTGGCCACCAATAAATGCAGCTATGGCGGTGCAGACCATAAGGACCATATCAAGACGCCCCGTGCCAAAGTGCCCGAGGAATCCTGCGAACGATATGAATGCAACGATGACCGCTGAGGTCGCAGAAGCTCGTTTAGTATCGAAACCCAGTATTATCAGCACTGGTACCGTGAACACTCCGCCACCAATACCCAGCAATCCGGCAGCTATACCTATCACAAATCCAGAACTCAACCCCACTATAAGATGCAGTCCATTATTCCTCTCAACAGAAAGGTCTCTCTCATCAAGGTCTCTGGAAAAGATCATCTTTGCTCCGGCAAGTACCAGTACCGTGCTCAGTATCCACAGCAGTATCTCAACAGGTGTGAATTGTGTAAAATACGCACCCAGAGGTGCTCCCAGTATTGATGCCGCTATGAAGGGCGCAGCTGTTTGAAGGTCAACCATTCTTTTACGAAGATAGGTAATGGAGGCTGAACTGGTAGTGATGGCGTTAAGCAGCAGGGCCGTTGGTATTGCCACACGTATGTCAATGCCGAGCAGGTAAAAGAGGGGCACATAGACAATTGCCCCCCCAAGTCCCAGCATTGAGAAAATAACTGCTACGAAGAATACAATGACTGCGACTATGATAGGGTCCATAGTTGTTCAGTTCTTTTTTTGCGGGGAACTATATTAATGAATGGTTATCCTGTGGTTTTCTTCAAGGTGTGTACCTGTACATGAACAGGTATGCTCAAAAATGTTAAATAGTATAGTCATCATTGATTGTCAACTCATATACACAGTATCGGTTAACAATAGTACGATGATACCATGAATGAATATACAAATACTAAACCATTGATCTATGCTGCCCTGTTCGCAGCATTGACAGCCATTGGTGCTTTTATCAAGATACCCATTCCCTTAAGTCCAGTCCCCATCACCTTGCAGGTATTTTTTGTCCTGCTTGCAGGACTGGTACTGGGTGCCAGGTGGGGAGGGACCAGTATGGTAGTATATGTGATGCTTGGAATCATTGGTCTTCCCGTATTTTCGGGTGGCTCGTCAGGACTGGGTGTGCTCCTGGGTCCCACCGGCGGTTACCTGATAGGGTTTGTTGCAGGTGCTTTTGTGACCGGATTGATATACACTGGGGCCGGTCAAAAGGTGCATGTAACCATCGGTGCCATGATCGCCGGTCTCGCTGTAATATACCTGCTGGGAGTGATCCAGTTATCAATCGTCGCACATATATCCATACCCCAAGCTGTTGCAGTAGGAATGGCCCCCTTTTTACTGGGTGACGCTATCAAAATACTAGCCGCATTGATAGTGGCGGACAGGATCAGACCCTTTTTAAACATATCATGATAAAACTGGAAGGTGTTTCTTTCTCCTACCCCGCAACGGGCCAGATACTGGGAGATATTAGTATCAGGGTCAATAAGGGAGAATATCTTGGGATCATGGGGGAAAACGGATCGGGAAAGACCACCCTCGCAAAGCTTATGACCGGTCTCTTAATACCCGAAAAGGGGACCATCAGAATCAATGGGGCTTCCACTGGCGACAGGAGCAGGTTGCTTGAGATCCGCAGGTCTGCAGGCATGGTATTTCAGAACCCTGACGCTCAGGCCATAGGTGAGACCGTGGAAGAGGACCTGGTCTTCGGCCTGGAAAACCTGGGACTTCCCGTGCCTGAAATTGATGACAGGATCGAAAGATATCTCGGACTTCTGGGGATACATGAATTGCGGCACCGCACTATCAGGACGCTGAGCGGAGGGCAGAAACAGTTGGTGAACCTTGTCGCAGTCATGGTCATGGAACCGGAATGCATCATCCTTGATGAACCCGTTTCCATGGTGGATGCGGGGCACGGGAGAATTATCCTTGAGCATATAGCCAGGTTGAACCGCGAAGGGACAACCATTGTCCATATCACCCATGACCCTGAAGAACTGATACAGTGCCACAGGCTTATTGTGCTTTCCATGTCCGGGATAATGAACCAGGGAACCTTACATGAGGTCTTCAACCAATTACTGGATGATGAGACAATGGATATTCCGGTGCCTCTGGTCATCTCACGGGTATTAGGCCTGTCACCCGTTCTGACCGCAAAGGCTCTTCTGGAGGAACTATGTCGATTGAGATCAGACACCTGACCCACCTCTATGATGCCGGTACTTCCGAAGAAATAAAAGCGCTCGAAGAAATTAACCTCACCATACAAAAAGGCGGTATTTTCGGATTGGTGGGGGGTATAGGTTCTGGTAAATCCACCCTGGCATCCCTAATCGCAGGTCTTGGGAAACCCACAGGCGGCAGAATTACCATAGACGGAGAACCACCATGTCCCGGAAAGAATGTTGGCATACTGTTCCAACAACCTGAAGATCTCTTTTTTGAAAAGACACTGTTCAGGGACATGGCTTCTGGCCTGTTACATTCGGGTCTCACTGAGGGTGAAGTGAACGAGCGCATATTTTCCACGCTGGACCTGGTCGGGCTTGACCGGCAGTTGCTCGACAGGTCACCATTCCATCTGAACAGAGGTACGTTGAGACTGGCAGCCTTTGCTTCGGTCCTGGCCATACAACCAGGCGTCATCATACTTGACGAACCCACAGCCAGCCTGGACCCAATGACCCGAAAGAAGGTGATGGAGATAATCGAACGTATATCAGGAGACATCACTTTCATTTATATCGCCCACAGGCTGCAGGAAGTTGTAACCATATCCAGACATCTGGCCGTTCTTGACCAGGGAAAGGTAGCCTTTACCGGCACTGTTTCCGGCTACCTGGACTGGGCGTTGAGAATGGACAGGGTTGAATACCTGCCGGTGTTGAACCAGGTCATGTTCGGATTACAACAGCTGGGGTTTGATGTGGACCCAGATGTTATCCTGCTGGAAGATGCAATTGATCAGATACGACGCTCGCTGGTGAGAACATGATCGGGATATATGGTCACGGCAGGTCGTACCTGCACCTGCTTGACCCGAGAACGAAATTGGTACTGATGGTGGGGATGAGCCTGCTGATATATGCTGCACGGCCGCCTGCCCTGTTCGTCCTGCTGGGTCTTGTGGTGCTGCTATCCCGAGTGTCCGGGTTACCGTATACAAGATTGGTACAGGGGCTGAGGCCTGTGCTGGTATTCTTTGGCCTTATATTCCTGACACATGTATTGTTCACACCTGGAACGCCCCTCTTTGAGGGGCTGTCCGTGCCTGCTCTGGAGGGGGTTGTTGGGGGCAGTGTCCTTGTTTTGCGGTTCATCCTGTTGATACTGTACACATCCATGTTGACCTATACCACTTCACCATCGGGTCTGAACTATGCTCTTATGTTCTTTTTAAGACCGTTGGGCGCTTTTGGTACCGACCTGGCTTTTATGACAGGGACTGCTATGACATTGATACCGGAACTGTTCAGGGAAAAGGATACCATTTCAAAAGCCCAGGCTGCCAGGGGATATAAACCACGGGGATTGAAGGGATTTACTGCTCTGGTGGTCCCATTGCTATTCAGGTCATTCCGCAGGGCGGATGAACTGTCGGATGCACTGGAATCACGGTGTTTTCATTCAGGAAGACGGTATTATTATTACGGAAGGTCCCTGGGGACGCGGGATTATGCAGGAATGGGGATATATTCGGTTATGGCTTTATTGATGTTGTTTTTCATGTGAATGCGATGATGCACCATAGGTTATTATATCACTCCAGTAGATACATTACTGCATGGAGGTAGGATTAGGTGATACGGAATATTGAAACAATACTTAAGAGCGTACCTACTATCGAAGGAGCAGGTGTGCATTTAAAGAGGGCATTCGGGAACTCTGAAGTACCTTTACTGGACCCCTTTTTGCTCCTCGATGATTTTCATTCAAATAATCCTGAGGACTATATAGCCGGATTTCCATGGCACCCTCACAGAGGCATAGAAACAGTAACCTATGTCCTTGAAGGCAGCGTGGAACACGGGGACAGCATGGGAAATAAAGGCATAATTGAATCCGGAGATGTTCAGTGGATGACCGGGGGGAGCGGAATAATCCACCAGGAAATGCCAAAGGGTGACAATGGGAGCATATGGGGATTTCAATTATGGGTGAACCTGCCATCCTCGCATAAAATGATGGTGCCCAGGTACAGGGAAGTAAAAAATGATCAAATACCTGAAGTCATTGGAGAAAATAACAGTACGATCAGGATCATCAGCGGAGAAGTGGGGAATACAAGAGGACCGGTCCAGGACATCATAGTTGACATCGAATATCTTGATGTTACCATTCCGTCATTCACAGAATTCAAACACAATATCCGGCAAGGGTATAGAGCGTTTGCGTATGTGATAGAGGGAAGTGGCTTTTTTGACCAGGACGAACCTGCATCAATAGGAGGAGAACATCTTGTCATATTCAGCGATGGAGATGAAGTTACAATATCTACACATGATGAAAGACTCCGTTTCCTTTTGATCTCGGGAAAACCTATTGGTGAGCCAGTAGCCTGGGCCGGACCGATCGTTATGAACACCCAAGAGGAATTGGCGACTGCATTTGAAGAGTATAGAAATGGAACCTTTATTAAAAACAGTATTTATAGTGAAAAACCAATCAATATTGATTAATTAACTACATATTACAACAAGTTATGTGCAATAAACCACAGAGTACACAGGCGTGGGAAACTAACAACTATAAATGACCATGACAAATTCTCTTCCTGACATCAAAGATATCCTTTTAAGCCTGGGGTATAATGAAACAATACTACCTGATATCCAGAGCGAACTGGAAAAGTTATTCAGGGATATCGATTTTGAAACCATCGAACAGCGTGTAGTGTCTGCCCGAAATGGAAAAGACATTGACTGTTTGATTAACTCGTTGCAAGACCTGATGGTCAGCCTTGAAGATAGAGGTTATTATCGTCCTGACTACCCTACTTCACTTATCAGATTTCTTGTTAATGGTTTAACGCATGATGATGAAGATATTTTTAATGCTGTTATAAAATCTACAATACCTGAATCAGAAAAAAAGAACTCTATAGAACTCCTGGCCTCATGTGCAGCCATCACACAACTTGGCTATATCTTTCTGAGCTGTCTTGTACCTGATGTGAGATCAGCAACTGCTGGACGTCATGTATTTCTCTTAACAGAAAGTTTCTCATCAGATTCAATGATATTTGTGGATTTCAGCATAGATTCGATAAAGGAGATAGATGTAAAGCAGCTGTATTACATCAAAGAAAATAGTTATACTCTTAAAAATACTGTGGAAATAACGGGAATTGATGAAGAGATCTCTAAATGTATCATCGAATATTACTCTTACTTCCGGGTAACAAAAGATATCGGATTGAACCATAATATCCATAACAATCTTGGTATCACCTATGATAAAATGGAAAGATATGATAAAGCCATAGAAGAGTTCCAGGAAGCCATGAAACTTGACCAGGGATATAATGAAGTACGAAATAACCTTGCTGTTACCCTTTTTAAGACCGGGGATTCTGAAAAAGCTATAGAGATGCTCACGAAAGCTATCACACTTAATCCAGGATGTGCAGAAACTCATAACAACCTTGGGAATATTTATGCACATTCAGGTAAATTCGACGAAGCAATACAAGAGCTGGAAAAAGCGATAGAACTTGATCCCAAATTTGCCTGTGCCCACAATAATCTGGGAAATATCTATATCGGGCAAAAAAGAAATGAAGAAGCAATTAAAGAGTTCCATGCAACTATAAGGCTTGATCCCAATAATGCCTTAGCCCATCATAATCTGGGTGATGTATTTACAAACCTGGGAAGATATAAAGAAGCAGTCAAAGAGTATGAAAATGCTCTGGGTATTGAACCGGAATTTACAGAAGCGTATAAAGGTCTGGGGTCTGCCTATTATGAACTTGGCAGTCTTGATAAAGCAGCTAGAGCGTGGATAAATGCTGTTTCTCTTGACCCTGCTCTGATGGGATCGATACCTGAAAAATTAACACTAAAAGTAAGGATGGGAATCTCAAGGTTAAAAAGAAGAGTATGAAGTCCTGAACTGAAGACACATATAAAGTAACCAGATTGTGTTGTCTGCTAAAATTATCAATGGTGTATAGTCAGGTTTTTAACTTTTGAATTACTAATACTAATAATTGCATGGAATGTGGGGTGCACATGAAAATCAATCGCTGGATATTAATTGTAATTGCCATTGTTGTGGTCATAATAGCAATATCATCAGTCTTATTTCTCAAGCTTGGTGTAAGACCATCCATAGATCCAGGTTCAATGGATGATATCCGGCTTCCTCCGGGATTTACGATCGATGTGTATGCCCGGGACCTGGGAGGCAATTCACTATCATTCCCGGGTCCCAATACTGCTCCGAGGATGCTGCTGCTCAACGATGGCATTCTCTATGTTTCATTAACAAGACAGGGTAAAGTGGTTGCACTGCCAGACCATGACCGCGATAATAAAGCAGATGAGACCATCATATTCATTGATGGACTCAATAATCCACACGGGTTGGATTTTTCTGATGGCTGGTTCTACATAGCAGAAGAAAACAGGGTGTTTCGAATACAAGACAGGAACAATGACCTGGTAGCTGATAGGGATACCCTTGAAGTGCTCATTGATGACCTGCCGACCGGGGGACATTTTACCAGATCCATCAGGATCCATAACAATAGCCTGTACCTGAGCATTGGTTCTTCATGCAATGTCTGCAATGAACAGGATGAACGCAGAGCTGCAATTTCCAGGTGTGACCTTGATGGTACTGATTGTGAGATATTTGCACGCGGATTAAGGAATGCAGTTGGTATTGTATTCCACCCGCTGACAGGTGAAATGTATGCCACTGAGAATGGTCGTGATATGTTGGGCGATGACATTCCACCTGATGAGATAAATCTGGTACAAGAAGGAACCAACTATGGCTGGCCAATATGCTATGGTGCGAATATCCATGACACACAATTTGACAAGAATGTCTATATCCGCAATCCATGCGAACAGCCCTTTGAGATGCCGGCTCTGGTTAACCTCCAGGCTCACTCCGCACCTCTCGGGTTGATGTTCTATTATGGTGATAGCTTCCCTGAACAATACAGAGGCGATCTGTTCGTGGCTTTTCACGGCTCATGGAACCGGAAAGAACTAACCGGTTACAAGATAGTGACCATTGACATGAATGACTTTGAAGTAAAGGATTTTGCCACGGGCTGGCTCAAGGGAGGCACTGTATTGGGAAGACCGGTGGACATTATTATGAACGACGAGGGCTCGCTTTTTGTGAGTGATGATAATGCAGGTAAGATATATCGGATATATTACCAGAATAGTGGTCCGTAGAGAAGGGATAACGTCTTGTGAAGGTCCAGAAGATGCAATGTTCCGGCCCGGGATAAAAAACAAATAGAAAAATACAGTACCGATTGTGAAAATCGGTACCACGATAATTGTACCATCCTGATTTCACCAGGATATGGATGTTGTTATTCCTTCGATACGTAAAAGGGCTGATGTGAGTAGTACAAGATGCCCTTTATCCTGCAAACGATTAGATCAGAGCAATATTTTGATTAGAATTTGTCATTCCACTAAAATATCCCGTTCTGCAGGATTCACATACAATATAGACCATGTCATTGTACAAGCCTTCGATATTAAAGTCCTGACTACCACAATGACTGCATTTTTCGTTTGTATTCATTTTTGTTATCCCCTCTATTTTTTCTAATATTATTAGAAAAATTATTATATAAACTAATAGTTTAAATACCTTTCCATTATTTGACACTATATTTTCATTTTTGTGAAAGATGAGAACAAAATTATTATTATTGCATCGTTTGTCAAATAGTACATTCATTATCTATTCGACCTCAGGAAAAATAACACACGGTATTCGATGATTTTTGAATAAATAGACAATAACTACAATGATTTAATTTCAGAGATTGACTAAATAGTCAGGTATGTTAAAAAATGAACAGATTATGGAAAATGAGTTGAATAAATGCCTATAATATAAAATAAAGATTAAATCAAGAATTATAAAGTAATCAAGAGAATTATCAAGCTTTAAAATATAAGCAATCAAAAGTATGCTTATGTTCTCAATGACCAATGTAAATTTCGAAGTCAGATTGACTCACTCATATCCAGGAGGAAAACAGAATGAAAAAAGGTGAACTATATAAAAAAGCCTCAATGTTTGTCATGTTCGCAACATTGATGCTGTTAATAGGAATGATTTTTCCTGCAACAGCATATGCCGAAATCCCAGGAGATCGGTACAAGGCTGTACAGGATATATACCTGGCAAATTCTGACAGGTTAGAAGATGCCAGAGAATCTTTCCAGGAATCAAAGGATAATTTCCAGAATGCCAGTGACAGATTAAAAGACGGCAGAACACGGGAAAATATACTGACCCTGAAACAGGCAACAAAAAACCACCTGAACCGTACTATCGATTACGCAATACAACATCTTGAAATACTTGTGATACAGGCACATAAAGCTGAAGAGAATGGATATTCTCCCTTCAATGCATCGATGAATTTAGAGGAATATATCATCGATCTGGAAGACATGAAAGATGATGTGGCATCTGCTGAAACAAGGGAAGATTTCCAGGCTACTATAACGGGACTGAGAAATACGTGGCAGCATATCAATATGGAATCAAGGTATTTTGTCATGGGTACCGTGAACAACAGGGTGGATGCGTTCCTTGAACGCAGTGAATCCATTGCCCAGCGCGTCCAGGAAGAGATCGACAGGTTAAATGAAGCGGGAGAAGATACTTCAGAACTTGAACGGTTGCTCGAAGAGTATAATGAAACCAGGAATGAAGCAAAGAACAGTCATGAACGTACCAATGCCCTCTTCGATGACCATGCAGGGTTCGATAATTCCAGCCAGCTTACCAATGTCAGGGAAGCAACCCAGTTCTTAAGGGATGCAAATGAAAAGACCAGGGAAACAAACCGGTTTCTCAGGGAAGCAAATTCCAAATTAAGAGAGATATTCACGCTCCTTAAACAACACAGGCCCGGCTCAGTTGACATGAGGGGTACAGGCACCCTGACAGCTTCAGGAAATGGTAAAGTAACACTCTCCGGTAACATGGACATCAATGTCAGCGCCAAAAGCGGTGTATTGACGATCGCTGACTATGATGGCAATGCTGATATCGAAGTGACGGGTCATGGTAACAGGACTGAATTGAGCGATAGTACTATCAAATACACCGGGTTCAATGGTACAGCCAGCATCAATGGCAGCAGTATCACTGTTACCATAAATGGTGATGACATCGAACTGACCACAAAAGGTACCGGTAGCGCAGTATTGCGAGGCCATGGGACATATACTGCCACACCAGATAGCGGTGAGGCAATTAAGAATGATTGGTCGCCATTAACCGGAGGAGATAAAGCATGAAATTACTGAACATACTGGTCCTTGCTATGGTAGTAACAGGGCTGGTGATATCCGGCTGCACTGCACCGGAGGACAATGCACCAGATGTCAACTCTGTTTCACCCATTTCGGAAGCAACACCTGCTGCCACCGGAGATGTAATGGATAGTGAGATATCAACTATCGAATCAGATATGGATGAACTGGATGTACTGCTGGCAGACATGGAGGGAATGCAGGACATCAGTTTTACCGAACTTGAGGAGCTCAGTTTCTGAGTTTCCTTTTTTCCTTTTTCACAGCATTTCCATTACGTGTCTATTTTGTTCTATGATATCCCATTTTTTCATTACTGCTTTATTCTTTTCTCAAGGCATCCATTGGCAGGAATACCATAACGATCAGCAGAACAGCATTCAGGATGAAAATCCCATTATAACCCATAGTAGACAGCATAAGCCCGCTGACCAGCGGAACTATCCCCAGCCCGGCATAAGTACATGTATTGAATATCCCCATGGCCAGTCCCTTTTCAATATCCAGGTGTGATACACCCGTGACAAGACCGACCAGTCCCAGTCCCGAACCGGCTCCCATTAATGTCAGCCCGAGCGGATGGAACACTGCTATCAGTGCACCCACACCGGTAATGCCCATACCTGCCCTGACAAGATCATCCCTCCGCACCTGTAACCTTCCCCCCAACAGCGATGTGACCATAGCTCCCAGATACACACTGGCCAGGTACATGCCCAGTGCACCTTTTTCAAGGAATTCAATACTGAAATCGGGGTAGAGAGCGATAAGTACCCCGCTACTTCCGAACAGCACGAAAGATAATAACCAGATTGGCAGATAATCGGTACGAATAAACAGGGATTTTGACCTGACCAGGACTAAAATAATATCTTGTCTTCTCGATACAGGATTACCCGGACCGTTGTTCACCAAAACCATAATGGATATCATAAACACTGGAACCATCAGTCCTTCAAACAAAAGAAGGCCGTTCTTCGTACCTGTTGCCACCAGTAACCCTGCCATTCCCATTCCGGCAGCCAGTCCGAAGTTGAGCAGTGAATTCAATTCCCCGAAATACTGACCTCGTTTCTCGAAATTTGAAAGCATTGCAAATGCGGCAGGGAAAAATGCACCACATCCGATTCCTTCAACAAAACGTGCAGCTACGATCAACCATACATTATTCGAAATAATGATTGCCATTCCTGAGAGCAAGGACAGAAGTATGCCCAAAATGATGAAAAACCTGTGACCGTAAGCATCTGACACGACGCCAAAAGGCATCATGGTTATCAGAGCTCCGATAAAGAATGATGAGAATATCAGGCTGGACGCAGCACCATTGGCCAGTAGTGTACTGTCCGAGAGTTCAGGCAGGATGGGGATAGCAGCATCAGAGAGTCCCATAATGACAAAGACCGAAGAATAGAGCATAATACGGTCAAGCAGGAGAGCGTATGGTTTTTCTTCACGGTTCATTCTAGTCACTCAAAAAAGGTGTTCCAGTTTGCCAAAGTCTACAGGCGCTGTGGAGTCCAGTGTTATGGGTGTCACTGAGATATGCCCGCACTTCATGACCGCATGAACATCTGTGCCGTCCTCGTCGTCATGTATCAGGTCGCCGTCAATCCAGTAGTAGGGGCGTCCCCTGGGGTCGTGCCGTTCCTGCACCGATGTCCTGAATATCTTGCGCGCAAGCGGGCAGACCCGCGTCAAGGACCTTCCTGGCGATGCGTTTCACGACCCTGATGCCAACCTGGAAATCATATTCATAGGCACGAAGGTCATCGAATTTGTCGCCTTCGTCCAGTACCTGTATGGAAGCTGCAATGGCGGGAATGCCATAACTGGCAGCCTCCATTGCAGCACCGATAGTACCTGATGTGGTCACGCTGTCGGAACTGATATTCTCACCGATATTAAAACCTGAGAGCACCAGGTCAGGCATGGCTTTCAAAACCGAGAATATACCAAGTATCACGGAATCGGTAGGGGTGCCGTCCACGGCATATGCCTGCATACCATCCACTCTTGCTTTGTGGATCCGGAGAGGTTCAAAAATGGATATGCACCGCCCTACCCCGCTTTTTTGTATGGACGGTGCCACGACGGTCACATCGCCCAGCTCACGGACGCACTGGTATGCTGCCATAATACCGGCAGCATAGACACCGTCGTCATTGGTTACAAGTATTTTTTTTGTCATGTTATTCCTGATGTATTTGATAAGATTAATGTTGAATAAGACTTGTTATTCCCCCATGGACATAATGGTAGCAGAGTATGCAGTCGGCGCAGGCGAGGTCGGTACCATACTCCTGGAAGGCAGGGCCATGCTGGATGTCCTCGTCAGGAGTTTCACTGCTTCAGGGCACCGGGTACTCTACCCCACCGGCGGCACCGTATTGCAGTCTGGAGCCGCAGTTAAGACTGACGATTTCGAA
>JAMJFV010000119.1 GCA_023544495.1 ANME-2 cluster archaeon | reverse complement strand
CTCGCGGGACAGTATCACGCGACTGGCACCCAGTTCACGGTAAAACTCTGCCGTCCGCCAGTTGGACACATTTGCCTGGGTGGATATATGCAATTCAAGCCCGCATTCCACGGTCCTGCTGATGACTGCCGGGTCCCAGGCAATAACTGCATCCACACCGGCACTGGCAGCCGCCTCCACCACAGCATCCACAGCATGCAGGTCATCAGGATATATCACGGTATTGACGGCAAGATATGCCTTCAGACCGCTGCCTTTTACCTGTTCGATAAAAGCGTCAAGGTTGTCCCTGGTTATGTCCCGTGCCCGTGACCTGAGACTGAACATGTCAATGGAAAAATACACAGCACCGGCATGGTCCCTGCACGCTGACAGTGCCGCAATGTTGCGCACACCGACCACAAGTTCAGGAATACGAGGCATGATCAGACTTTCCTCATTACCCGGTTTTTCCGGTTTCCACCGATTCACCGGCAGCCTTGTTCAACCTGTTCTTCACTGCCACACCCACACCATCCTGTTCTATCCAGCCGTCAGCAATAATAATATCAAGGTCTTTCTGGTCCAAATACCGCAAACCAGCGAACAGATTACTGGCAATTGCAGAAGCATTGTACCTGCTCCCCAGCAGGAAAACCTCATCTGCCGACACATGCTCGGCGGTCTCATCCGTTACCAGCAACCCTACCCGGAAATTCTTCGCCCTGTATTCCCTGGCCAGTTCATCTATCCTGTCCACGACAGCCTGGCTGTTCCCTTTGACCAGCACCAGTCTCGTCTGTGGTGAATAATGGGTATATTTCAGGCCGGGCGACCTTACAATTTCTCCTGCGCCAGCCCGGTGTTCAGTATAACCTATACGCACCTCACCCACACATTCCCTTATTTGCTCCACGCTTACCTCGCCCGGTCTAAGCAGCACGGGAATGTCAGGAGTCATGTCCAGCACCGTGGATTCGACTCCCACGCGAACAGGCCCCCCGTCGATGACCGCGTCTATCCTGCCAGAAAGGTCGGCTCTCACATGCTCAGCAGTGGTGGGACTGGGCCTGCCGGATATATTAGCGCTGGGTGCGGCAATAGGTGTGCCAGCCTGTTCAATCAATGCCATTGCCACGGGATCATCAGGCATCCTGACCGCCACGGTGTCCAGACCGCAGGTGGTAACGTCAGGCACAATGTCCCTGCGCCTGAAAATAAGGGTCAGGGGCCCGGGCCAGAATGCGTCCATCAGCTTGTGGGCGCTGTCAGATACATCCCTTGCGAGCATATCCAGTTGCTCTGTATCTGTAATGTGTACTATCAGGGGATTATCCTGCGGGCGCCCTTTTGCCTGGAATATCTTCCTGACTGCTTCGGAATTCAATGCATCTGCGCCCAGGCCATATACGGTCTCGGTGGGGAATGCCACGGTACCGCCCTGTTTTATGATACGGGCAGCTTCACTGATAATTTCATCAAAATTGCCGCCTTCGATCTGGAAAATGCGTGTTGTGCTGTCCATTCGCCCGGTTATTGTGTATGAAATGTTATTGCACTGTTCCAAAATCAGTTATTTTGTTGATACTGACTTTAGGTAAAATCAATGTTAATCATTATTAATCTGTGTCTGAAAATATATATCGACACGGATTTCACGGATTTACACAGATTTGTCGTCGTATCTGCACATGGTCTATTCGCTGTATAACTGGATTTTATTATTGTATCTTGTTGATATACGAGAAAATGTAAGGAACAGGCTTATTTGCCTATTCCCATGGTCTTATTGGTCTTTGCGATGGATTTTGCACCGTCTGATTCAAGTTCGCACATAGCCCGGATAGCATCCACGTTCTCGGGTACCACATCTGATTCCTGGTGAATGGCCTGGAAGAAGTACAGCTCACCCTGGTACTTGCTGATACTGTCCTTCCATATCACATTCTCGAACATGTCACTTCGGCTTCTGCCAAGGTCCCTAGCCAGTTCCATGACCTCTGCCGTGCTTGTGATCTTATCCGCACCTGATACGAACCTGATACGTGGCCGGGAAGCATACAGGTCAATGATATCCTGTGGTTCAAAATCCCTGTTCAATTCTACGTTGAGTGCATGGAAATGCATGATAGTGGTTGACAGTTTCACAGCCACGGTAGCGATCTGAAGATGGGGCAAAATGGAATTCACATCAGGTCCGTGATGGCTGGGTAAACTGATGGGATTGGGCACAATGGCATTGATCGGGCCGCTCTTGATATTGCCGGGGTCTGCCGCCCTTCGCATCAGGGTGATCCTGGATTTCTTTATGCCAAAGGCCTGGTCAAGGGGATACAGTGCCCTGGTAAGCCCGGTAGTATTGCAGCTGACCACCCTGGTATGATCGCGGCCAATGGCATCAGGATAATTTGCCTCTGAATTGAAACTGAATCCTGCGACTTCATGGTCCTCCCCGCCCTGCCAGATGGCCTTTATCCCGTGTTTCTGGTACAGTTCCTTATAGGCGGCTCCCACACCCCCGGGTGTGCAATCTACCACCAGGTCCGAACCTGCCAGCAGGTCATCAAGGGTACCTGAGATCTCAAGCCCGGCCTTCTTAAAGCTGTCAATCTTGTCAGAAGAGGCTGCATACAGGTTAAATCCACGGTCGATTGCCAGTTTCGCCTCAAAACTTGGACTGGTTTTTACAACTCCGGTAATCTCCATATCATCCTGTGCAGCAACCGCATCTGCCACACGTTTTCCAATCGTTCCATACCCATTTATTGCAATCTTTGCTGTAGACATCTTTACTCCCTCAATTGAAGTTATGACCACTATTTATCAGAGTTCCTTAATATAACATAACCTAATCGATTTTCTGTATCAGAGCTTCCTGTTTAGTAATGTCTATGCGCAGTATTTTCCCCTTAACATTCTTTGTATTGCCCAACATCCCGGTCATTGTTATATCCTCATTGTTGACAACTAACCGTACTACATCCTCCATCAATAATTTCTTATCTGTCCCGTCAACCAGCATGGCATTTAATTCACACATAATAATCAGAATATAGATTGGACTGGAATGTAGATAAAAGATTCGAGAAACAAAAGCAAAACACTTTATATTCTCCGAATACTAAATACCTCAAATTATTTCGGAGCAAAACGTGATGGAAGAACTGTTAAAAACGTTCACAATACCTGATAACACCAAAATGGAAGAGCGTTCCATTGTGGTGGATGGTGGAGCCATAGTAGGCAACTATTCTGACATAGGTTTTGGTATAATTGCGGATTCGGTGATCGCAGGTGAAAGGGTACGTATCGATGGTAATGTGATAGGGGCGCAAGAGATACGTATAGATATGTGGTCCCATGTTGGTGGTGATGTAAGGACCAGGAACCAGGCCTTTATCGGCGAATTTGTTGACATTGCCGGAAGACTGGTTGTGGGCGGAGACCTTGATATAGGCAAGGATGTGAAGATCGGTGGGGGGTTTGAGGCAAAAGGCTGGATCGTGGTCCGGAATCCCATTCCTGTTATCATATACATTTATCTTTATCTTACCGAAATGCTGAGATTGGGCAAGGGCGAAGAAGTGGAAAAAGCCCTGAGCGAACTTTTCAGTGACGACGATGATGACATGTATGAGGGGAAACTTCTGATCATCCCCAGCGGTTCAAAGGTGGACATGGAAACCATCAGGGTGCCTGACAGGGCTTCTATCGGTAGTGGATGCCGGTTGATGGGAAATATCAGGGCGGCATCACTGGTCATGGGAAACAGTAATACGTTGTTCGGCAGCATTAAGACCATGGATGATATCGTTATCGGAGAAGGGAATACCATTCATGGGAACCTGGTTACCAGGGGTAATGTACGCGTAGGTAAAGGCACCCACATCCTTGGTGAGATCAACGGTGGCGTGGTAACTGTACACGAGGATGCAAAAGTGGACGGTCCAATGCGTGCCCCGGGCGGTGTGACCATTACCAGGTTCGAAATAGAGATAGAACCGAGAATTGGTGGTATACTGGATATGGTACCACAGCCAGCCGCTGAAAAGAAAGCAATTGAGGAGCCATTTGAAATCCCGGAAAAGAGGATGAATACAGCCATCCGGTTCTCAGCTGCTGAAAAGATGACTGCTGCAAAACCAAAAACCACAACAGTGGGCACGACCGGGACAAAGGCTGCCGAAGGTAAGACCAAAATCCGGAAAGCCATCACTGATAAGAAGGTTGCAGATATAAAGACAGCAGCTAAAGATGCAGAGCCTGATACAGAAATTGCCGCAAAGAAAAATGTTCCTGAAAAGGACCATTCTGGTAAAAAGACGACCGGAACAAAAACTGCCGCTAAAAGTAAAAAAGCGTCTGTCGGTAATACAAAGGGCAAGAAGATTACTACAAAAAAGAAAGCAACAACTGGCAAAACTGCCACGAAAGATAGTACCACAAAGAAGACTGTTGCTAAGAAAAAAGCATCCAAAATAGTTGATAAGTGACTATTCAGCTATCGATAAAAGGTTTTAAAATACTGCTACGCTTTTTACACCAGGCAATTTCATCAATTCATCGACAAGGTCGCCAGGTATTTTCCTATCGGTGATTATTGTCAGCTGTGGATTTTCAGTCAAATAAGGGTCATCTGTCACTGCCTGCCTGATACTCAGACCCCGCTGTGCCACTGCGGTCGCCACACTGCCCAAAATACCTGTCCTCGATGCATCCCCCGGTGTTATGATCAGGACCCCCAGACCCAATTCGGGAGCCACATCCTTCAGGAAAGGTATGGTATGGATATTGCGGAAAATGCTGCTCAGGGTCCTGTCATCCAGTATCACTTCGCACGTGGAGTCAACGACACGCCGGTCCACATCGATCTCCCTGCCCACCTGGGTATGAGGTATCTCGATGTTTCCCGATACTACCCGACCCTGTTCATTGACCTGGAAACCGCGCTCAAGCAGGAGCTTGATGACCTTCTCCTGTGCGGGATGTTTTTTAAAGTTGTCCAGTATTTTGCTCCACATGGATTCAACACCTGAAAATAAATTTTTTATAATAAATATCAATATTAATTTAATTATTTAATATCAATGTCAAATCAATTATTCTTAAATCCATTCATAATGTGCCATTACCTCAGGCTTAAAATCAAACAGGAGGCTTCCTTCCACGTATCCAAAGAACAGACATCCATCACACTTCCGCGCTGTCCTGGCACGTTTTTCCTTTGAGGACTCCCATACATTTTTCAGTCCATCGCGTGCATGACCAAGTCGTTCTTTTTGTACCCGGCAGTGTTCTATGCAGCCATCTGATGTGACGTTGAGGATAATATCGGCGGCATGACAGGTGAAATCCATAATACGGTCCCGCACCATTCTCAGGTATGTCAGGGAATTGATAATGGGATATCCTTCTTTTTTAAGCCTGATTATACTATCCACTGCCTGCTCATAGTGAGCAGTATCCTGTATCCCTATCCTGTCCCACACATCCTGCCCGATGCCACCTGAGTGGTGCAGCGGCTCAAAGGCTATCCATACTCCCATATCCCTGGCCAGGTGTATCAATGGCTCTATATCGTCCAGGTTTTGTCCTGAGATGACGCAGTTCATCAGAATAGGATTCCTTCGCCCCTCATTAGCCGCTTCGATACCTGTTATAAGGTCATTGAGATCCATGCCCCTGATGTCGTTATAAGAATCTATCCCGTCAACTGATACTGACAGGTAATCCACAACATCCAGTTCATGTGCCCGCTCCCTGAGCAGTTTACCATTTGTAATCATAGACGTTATCATTCCCAGCTTGCGGGCATATGCCATGATAACGGGTAGTTCGTCCCTCAGTAACGGTTCTACGGTCCAGGCATTGTAATATTTGATGCCAAAACGTTTTGCCTCATCCAGCATGCGGAGGATATCCCCGGTCTCCATTTCGTCCTTTTTTTCTTTCCAATATTCACAAAAATCACAATGCATGTTGCACCTTGCATTGATACCGTGGGATAGGACGAAAGGTCTTTTTTTAATCCTGAGCTGCCACAGGGCCCTGGATGCAAG
>JAMJFV010000118.1 GCA_023544495.1 ANME-2 cluster archaeon | reverse complement strand
AGACCCGAAAATGGCTAAAGGCGTTGTCAAACGGGGCGTGGTCAGGGTGGTCACTCCCGGTACTGCCATGGACTCGTCCATGTTCCCGGACTCGGGTAGCAACTACCTGATGGCAGTGGCCCGCCTGGATGCACAATTCGGCATCTCGTTCATTGACATCTCTACCGGTGAGTTCATGACCACCCAGGTGAACGGCGAGGAAAACTATGATGCTGTCGTGAGCGAAGCGGCCAGAATGCGCCCGGCTGAGTGTATCATGCCGCCCGAACTATATACTAATAGCTTCCTGACCGGCAGGCTGAAGGAGAACGTGAAGCTCATTATCCACCAGTATGAGGCAGACGCCTTTGGACCTGGTATCGCCAGGCTCCGCCTCCTTGACCACTTCGGTGCCGCCACCCTGGAAGGTATGGGACTGGAAGACCTGCCTGCTGCAACTGCAGCGTCGGGCGCTGCACTGGCCTATGTGGAGGAAACCCAGATGAGGGGACTTGACCACATCCAGACTCCCAGAACGTATTTCGAGAACCAGTTCATGGTGCTGGACTCCATCACACTGCGGAATCTGGAACTGGTCAGGAACGTGCGTGATGGCTCTGCACATTCCTCATTGCTCAAGGTGCTGGACCGCACCAGCACTCCGATGGGCTCCCGGCTGCTGAGCAAATGGCTGCTCCAGCCCCTTATATCCGTACGGGACATCGACCGGAGGCTGGACAGTGTGGAAGAACTTTCACACAACACCCTGCTGCGTTATGACCTCCGCTCGCTTCTTAAAGGTATCAGGGACATGGAGCGGCTCACCGGGCGTATCGTCTACGGCAATGCCAATGCCCGCGACCTGGTGGCCCTGCGTACATCACTCCTTGTCCTGCCTCAACTTAGATCAGCACTGCAGGGGGGCAGCGTCCGGTCAGACCTGCTCATATCCATCCAGCAGGAGCTCAACGATTTTGCCGACCTCTCTAGCATGCTGGACCATTCCATCGCGGACGAGCCACCGGTATCCCTTCGGGAAGGAAGGATCATAAAACCCGGGTATAATGCCCAGCTGGACGAGTTGAACGACATGACTGCCCACGGTAAGGAATGGGTGGCAAAACTGCAACAGCAGGAACGTGAGCGCACCGGTATCAAGTCCCTGAAAATTGCCTACAATAAAGTGTTCGGGTACTTCATTGAAGTGACAAGATCGAACCTGTCCCAGGTACCTGATGACTATATCAGGAAACAGACCACAGCCAATGCCGAGCGGTTCTATACACCCGAACTGAAAGAAAAAGAGGCCATGATACTCTCTGCCAATGACAGGCGTGTGGCACTGGAATACGAACTGTTCATCGAGATAACCGGGCTTATCGCAGACCAGGCGTCAAAACTTCAGGAAACAGCGGGGATCATTGGTGAACTGGATGTTCTCACGAACCTGGCAGAAGTGGCAGTGAACAACAATTATGTCAGGCCGGAAATACACGAGAGCTGCACCATCTTAATACGGGATGGCCGCCACCCGGTAGTAGAATACTCGGTTCCCGGCGGGTTCGTACCGAACGATACCCACATGGACTGCGACAGTGAACAGTTCCTGCTCCTCACCGGCCCGAACATGGCAGGAAAATCCACCTACATGCGCCAGACTGCACTTATCGTTATCATGGCCCAGACCGGATGTTTTGTGCCGGCATCGTACGCCTCTGTCGGCATTGTGGACAGGGTGTTCACCAGGGTCGGAGCTTTTGATGACCTGGCAAGCGGGCAGAGCACGTTCATGATAGAGATGGTGGAACTGGCCAATATCCTGAACAATGCCACGCCAAAAAGTCTCATTCTGCTCGATGAGATCGGCAGGGGTACCAGCACCTTTGACGGTTACAGCATCGCCCGTGCCGTGGTGGAGTTTATCCACAACAGGGGGCGGGTAGGGGTGCGTTCCCTGTTCGCCACGCACTACCACCAGTTGACCAGCCTGGAAAGCAGCCTTAAGCGGGTCAGGAACTACCATATTGCGGTAAAGGAAGAAGGACACGACCTGGTGTTCCTGCGCAAGATCGTGCCCGGTGCCACTGACAAGAGTTACGGTATCCATGTTGCAAGGCTGGCCGGTGTGCCGCTTAAAGTGACCCAGAGAGCAAAAGAGGTATTGACCGAAGTGGAGAGTGAGAGCCTGGGGCGCAAAGGAAAGCGCAGCGCAACCTACACCCAGTTAATGCTGTTCGACCCTGGCAGCAATGAAACTCCGCCGTCCCTTCCACCCCATCCGGTTATCGAGATCCTCAAAGAGCTGGATGTGGACACTATGACCCCTCTGGATGCGCTCAATGTCCTGTCAGGGCTGAAAAAACAGGTTAAGGAACACCATGACAATGAATAAGATACATCTTCTGGACGAGGTCACCATCAACAAGATAGCTGCCGGCGAAGTTATCGAGCGACCCGCATCGGTTGTGAAGGAACTTATCGAAAATTCCATAGATGCCGGCGCTACAGATATCAGGGTCGAAATCATAGGCGGAGGCATCCGAAGTATCAGGGTCACTGACAACGGCAGCGGTATGAACAGGGATGATGTGTCCCTCGCTTTTTTGAAACATGCCACCAGCAAGATAGCAGACGCTCGTGACATTGAGCGTGTTATGACCCTGGGATTCAGGGGGGAGGCGCTATCATCTATTACAGCGGTGGCAAAGGTCGAGATAGTGACGAAACAGGAAGGCGATCTGGAAGGGACCCGGTTGGTGGTGCATGGAGGAGAGGTTGTGAGTATCGGTGATGCAGGTACTCCGAAAGGCACGTTCGTTATGGTTGAAGACCTGTTCTATAACACACCTGCCCGCAGGAAATTCCTCAAAAAAAGCAGGACCGAACTGGCGAATATCATAGAAGTTGTTACAAAGAACGCGCTGGGGCACGGCCACATCTCTTTCTACCTGTCCCATGACGACAGGGAACTATTCCGCTCGCCAGCATCGGAAGACCTCTTCGACACTATCGTACATATGTACGGTCCTGAGATCGCCAGGGAATTGATGGCGGTTGATTTTTCAAATGACCTGATGCAGATATCCGGTTTTATTTCAAGACCCGGGTTCACCAGAAGTGATAAGGACTACCAGGCATTTTTCATAAACGGAAGGAATGTACGGTCAAGGTCCATAAGTGATGCTATCAAGCTGGGATATTATACCATGCTCCCGAAAGGCAGATATCCTGTGGCTATACTCAATTTTACCCTGGATACATCAGAGGTGGACGTGAACGTACATCCCACCAAGCAACATGTCAGGTTCAGCCATGAACTGGCCCTGATGGATGCAGTTGCAGAGGCTATAGGTTTTGCACTGGCACAACAGGGACTATTACAGGATACAGAGCAGAAAGGTACGCAGACCAGGTTGTCAACTGATAGTGAGGACGTCCTGGTCATCCGCGAGACACAACCCGGATTTAACGTACCTGTCAAGGATACACAGCGCAGGCTTACACGTACTGACAGGTATCTGGCACAGGTATCCGGGGAATCTGACCTGCCGTTCGATATTGAGATACTGGGTCAGGTAGACAATACGTATATTATAGCCCGAACGCTTAGCGGACTTCTATTGATAGACCAGCATGCTGCTCATGAACGTGTTCTTTATGAACAGGTGATCGAATCGGGTATCAAGGGGTCGCAGGAACTAATAACTCCCGTCAATCTCAACCTGAATTCAAAGGAGCGAGTGCTGATAAAGGGATATATACCTTACCTGGAAGAATCGGGGTTCGGCATTATAGAGTTCGGTCCGGATTCCTTTGCTGTGAGGGCAGTACCCAACATATTAGGTAGACTTGAAGAACCCTCGGTAGTACATGACATCATAAGTGACATTCTATCGGGCGGCAGGGTAAAGGACATGACCGGGATCTCTGAGCGGGTTTGTAATAGCACCGCGTGCAGGGGGGCTATCAAAGCAGGGGCCCCGTTGACAATGGAGCAGATGCAAAATCTTGTGTTCCAGCTGTACCGCACCAGGAATCCGCATACATGTCCCCATGGGAGACCTACCGTTGTTACGTTTAGCAGAGCGGATCTGGACAAGTTATTTAAGAGGATATAGCTTTACCTCTTAAGAAATGTAATAAGGGAATGATGGACGTACTTGCAGTATTTATTTTTTCATTCGTATCACTGTTCGTGATAGTGAATCCTATAAGTGGAGTGCTGACGTTCATATCCCTGACAGCCCAAATGAGCTTTGAGGAAAAGAATGCAATGGCAAAGCGGTCTGTTATCCTGGCCTGTATCATTGCACTCTTTTTCGCCATTACCGGAGATTTATTATTGAAGGTTTTTGGTATCAATGTCGACCTGTTGAGAGTAGCTGGTGGAATCCTGTTATTCACCATCGCATTTGATATGATGCATGCCCAGATATCACATGAGAGTGTGACCACAAAAGAGATCCAGGAGTCAAAGAACCGTGATGACGTATGGATATTTCCCATTGCCATGCCTATCCTGACCGGACCCGGTACCATTACAACCATCATCGTGCTGATAGGCTCAAACGATATGCTGGAACACAAATTGATCGTAATACTGGCTGTCCTGTTAACCTTTGCAGTCTCCCTGCTTGTATTCATGTTCTCACGCAGGATCAATAAATGGGTCGGTTACACGGGAATGCTGGTATTTACCCGGATCATGGGGCTATTCCTGGCTGCCCTGGCTGTGGGTTTTGTCACTACCGGCATCTGGAACATCTACCAGACCTTCCTGTAATGTAACATTCGGAGGCAGGTCTTTTTTATATACAAGGGTGCGGTACGGGAAGGGTATTTCGATTCCTTCAGCATCGAAACGTTTCTTAATGGATTCCATGAGCTCACAACCGGTATCAAAGGCAAGTCTTCTGTTGCGAATCCATACTGTCAACCGTAAATTTACTGCAAAATCCCCCAGTTCCGTGACCTGGACCTTGACCTCCTTTCCTTTCAACACCTCGGGGTGTCCTAAAAGGATATCATAATATTGCATGACATTGTCATTTTTCCTGGCCTCTTCTATCATTATGGAACGGGCCATGTCAATATCTGAATCGTAGCTTATCCCGATGTCCACGGGCCATATGACCGTAGGGTCCACGATGGACCAATTGATGATCGCCTCATCACTGATAACGTAATTGGGAATGATAAGCCGCCTGTTGTCCCAGGTGGTCACCACGGTATGCCGCAGAGTCAGATCAGAGACGGTCCCGTACTCCTCGCGGATAGTGACGATATCCCCCACCCTGAAAGGCTGGAACATAGCCAGTGAGATGCCTGAAATAATGTTTGAAAGGGTACTCTGGGCGGCAAGTCCGATGACAATGCCTGCAAAACCAGCCCCTGCAAAAAGAGCTAATGATATGGAACGAAGTTGTGGGATGCTGGATACGATGATTATAAGGCCAAATATGTACGTGGCAGCAACTGCCAGGTGCCGTAATAGTCTGTAACCGGTGGGGTCAACCTTTAATTTCAGACCAACCTTATCAAAATACCCCAGTAAAAGCCTGTTAACCAGCCTGGCAAAAAAGATCGTTGCTGCCATAACCACAATAACAACTATCGGGATTGCCATGTCCCAGGATAACCATGATGGCCAGTAGGGCATTATTGCATCTGAAATAGACATTTATAGCAGTACATTAACGGTGATTAACTAATAAACTTTCGAAAGGTATCCGTGATATTGTTCCATAATCATTTGTTCAGTCCTTTGTAATCATTCATTTGTGTAACCCATAATCATTTGTGTAATCCCATAATCCTTCTAACACACATCCTTTATGTAATCCCGTAATCATTTGTGTAATCATAATCCTTGTAACACACAATCCTTTATGTAATCCCTTAATCCTTTGTAATCTAACCCATAATCCTTTGTTTAAATCATAATCCTTTGTGTAACCATAATCCTTTGTGTAACCCGTAATCATATCGCTACCCTTATATACACCATTATTAATTCAAGTATGCTTGTTATAACATCAATTTACTTGATTTATCCTGACATATCCAATCGGTG